>JBEISW010000257.1:0-3382 GCA_040375215.1 Crocinitomicaceae bacterium
AAAAAAAGTATTGAAAACGTTATGCTACAGTGGAGTATTTTCTTTGAATGCTTTACAAGCTGGAGCCATTCATGTGGACAGTTTGGACAGTTCTCAATCGTATTTGGATTTTACATTAATCAATGTGGCCCTCAATGGATACGGAGAAGATAAACATGCTGTGATCAAGGCAGACGCTGTGGAATATATCAAAACCGTTGGCAGTGATTATGATGTGATCGTGTTGGATCCTCCCGCTTTTGCCAAGCATTTGAGTGCAAAGCATAAAGCGGTGCAAGGTTATCGGAAAATCAATGAGGCAGCTATTCGTAAGATAAAATCGGGTGGAATTCTCTTTACCTTTTCTTGCTCACAAGCAGTCGATAAAGACACCTTCAAAGGTGCCATCCTTGCTGCGGCAATTGATTCAGGAAGAGAAGTGAAGATTTTACACCAACTGCACCAACCAGAGGATCATCCCATAAGTTTGTTTCATCCTGAAGGTGAATATTTAAAAGGTTTAGTTCTAGAAATCAATTGATATGAGAAAAAAAATTGCAGCAGGAAATTGGAAAATGAATTTATTGATCAATGAAGTTGATCAGTTTATTCAAGACATGCCATCAGTAAATCACGCAGCTGATGTTATCATTGGAGCCCCTTCTATCTATTTAGAGCGGTTATTGTCCCTTCAACAAAAAGGAATCAAAATTGCCTCCCAAGATGTGAGCATTCATGAAAAGGGCGCCTATACTGGTGAGATATCAGCACCCATGCTCAACGCCATGGGGGTGGATGCAGCCATAGTGGGGCACAGTGAGCGCAGAATGTACCACCATGAATCAGATGAAATAATTGGTCTTAAAGTACAACGATGTTTAGAGAATGATATCACACCCATTTATTGTTGCGGGGAGACTTTAACACAACGCCAAGCCAATGAGCAAGAGAAGGTAGTTGGTCAACAGATTTTAACAGCCTTGTCTGGTTTATCGGCTGAGCAAATGATGTCTGTTGTCATTGCCTACGAACCCGTTTGGGCTATCGGAACAGGAGTTACTGCGAGCAATGACCAAGCAGAGGAGATGCATGCATTTATACGCAAGAGCATTTCAGAGCAATGGAATGACGAAGTGGCTCAGGGTATCCGCATCCTATACGGCGGAAGTGTCAATCCTCAAAATGCTGATGGGTTGTTTGCTTGTCCCAATGTGGATGGAGGTTTGGTTGGAGGTGCCAGCTTGAAGGTGAATGATTTTGTTTCCATTATTAATAGTGCAGCACAGTGAACTACATAGAAGTTAAATTCCAAATCAATCCTGTTTTACCTTATCGAGAGGTACTAACTGTTTACCTTGCAGACATCGATTTTGAGAGTTTTGTTGAGGAAGAGGACGGTTTAACCGCCTACATCCAGAAGGATGTTTGGGACGAAAATCGAATGGAGTTGATCATTGAAAATTGGAATGTAGAAGATTGTGAAGTTTCCTATAAATGGAAAGAGATAGAGCAGCAGAATTGGAACGCTGAATGGGAGAGCCAATTTGAACCCATTGAAGTGTCTCCAGAGTGTCGCGTTTGCGCTCCGTTTCATGAGCAATTGGGAGTGCCTTTTGAGTTGATCATAGAACCCAAGATGAGCTTTGGCACAGGACACCACGCCACCACGCATTTGATGCTGGCTGAAATGTTAACCATGGACTTGTCGGGAAAAAAGGTCTTGGACATGGGCAGCGGTACAGGTGTTTTAGCCATTCTAGCAGAGAAGAAAGGAGCGGTGGAATTGGATGCTATTGATATTGATGAATGGGCTTTTGAAAATTGCAACGAAAACGCTTTGCGAAATGGTTGTTCTAAAATACAATCCATTCAAGGCGGTGCGGAGACGATTACGCAAAGTTATGATGTGATATTGGCCAACATCAATAGAAATATACTTACCCGCGATGGAGCAATTTATTGGTCGCATCTGAACAGCGGAGGACACTTGTTGTTGAGTGGCTTCTACGAGCAAGATGTGCCTATTCTTACCAACGCATTCCCAGAGGCCGCTGTTATAAAGCAGGTCGTAAAAGATGGCTGGTGTATGCTTCATCTTTTGAAGTCTTGAGTATGCGGAATGTTTTGATTTTTTGCTTCAGTTTTTTTTTCTCGAATCAAGGAATAAGTCAATTGCCTGATTGGGGGAATGTTTTCGTACAAGATGAAGTAACCAAAATCAAGATTCATATCCATCCGGATTCATTGGCGCTGCTGCTATCTCCGGACTATTTGGGCAACGGCCATGAATTCCCTGCGACTTTTGTTTTTGAATGCAATGGATTAAATGATTCACTTCTCAATGTTGGTTTCAGATCAAGAGGAAATACCAGTCTGCAAGCCGCCAAGAAGTCTTTTAAAGTTGATTTCGATTTTCCTAATGGAATTGGAAAGTGGCAGGGATTGCGCGAATTAAATCTCAATGGAAACCACAATGATCCCAGTTTGATGCGCGCCAAAATGTATTGGGATTTATGCCGTCACTTTGGTTTGCCTGGTTCTCGGGTTAGCTATACTGAATTGCACATCAATGGCGAGTACAAAGGGCTTTACATCAATGTTGAATTTGTTGATGACTTGTTCACGGAGTTGTATTATAATGAAAAAACAGGTAACCGTTGGAAATGCCTTTATCCAGCTACGCTGGAGTATTTGGGACCCAATGGTTCTGATTATCAGGTGCTTTCTCCCTGGGGTTCCGTGATTTATGATTTGGAAAACAACAACCAATTGAATGACTTTCAAGACTTAGCAGATTTCATTCAGATCATTAACAATACTCCCATTGCCAATTTGCCATGTGAGCTCAGAAAAGTATTCAATGTTGATCGGCTATTGCAATACATGGCCATTGATATCATGACAGGCAATTGGGATGGTGCTCATTTCAATAAAAACAACTATTACCTCTATCAAAATGATTTGACCCATCGATTGGAGTTTATTCCCTATGATACGGATAATACATTTGGAATTGATTGGTTCAATATCAATTGGAGTACCCGAAACATTTACAATTGGGATGGAAGCGCAGACTTAATCTTGTACAACAAGATGATGGCAACGCCAGAGTTTCGCTCTATTTATAGCCATTATATCCAAGAGGTGGCAAATTATATAGGTTCAAATGAATACATCAACCAGCTTCAGACTTTGCAATCCGTGATTACTCCTTCAGCCCTTAGTGATGTCTATCGGACCTTGGATTACGGTTTTGATGAAGCTGATTTCACCAACGCACTGGACAGCGCATGGGGAGATCATGTGACCTTTGGAATCTCAGAATTTATCAGCAACAGGGTAGCTTCAGCTTTGAGTCAATTGGACAATAATGTTTCCATTCCCAATTTGGTGTATCAGGTAT
>JBEISW010000286.1:0-2983 GCA_040375215.1 Crocinitomicaceae bacterium
ACGCTTCCGTTTGCCTTCTGAGGCTGAGTGGGAATTTGCGTCAAGAGGTGGATTAGAATTATCACCTTACCCATGGGGAGGTCCTTACACAAGAAATTATTTGGGATGTCCATTGGCCAACTTTAAACCCATGAGAGGTGACTACGTTGAAGACAATGGCTGTCATACAGTACCTATTTTTTCTTACACGCCAAATGATTACGGGTTGTACAACATGTCCGGAAACGTTGCAGAGTGGACCAATACGGCTTACGATGAGAGTGTTTACGAGTTCAGTCATGATTTGTCTCCTGAGTATCAATACCGCTCAACTACACATGATCCCCCCTCATTGAAGCGCAAGGTTATTCGCGGTGGTAGCTGGAAGGATATCGGATATTTTGTTCAAACGGGTACTCGCTCTTATGAGTATCAGGATACAGCAAAATCTTACATTGGATTCCGTTGTGTGATGAGTTATTTGGGTCGTGGAAAATCGGCTGCAGATGGAGAGTTTAATGCTCCTATGGAAATGGAATAAGAATAGAAAAAACAAACAACAATAACAAAAACCTTTAAAAAGAGAAAAAGTATGAAACCAGGAAGCAAGGCGTGGAAAAATTTTATGTCGAAGTTGTATGGTATTGGTGCGGCGGTAGTAATTTTCGGCGCGATGTTCAAGATCGAGCACTGGCCAGGCGCTTCACTTTTGTTGATCGTGGGTCTATCTACGGAGGCCTTGATCTTTATCTTCTCAGCTTTTGAACCCATTCATGAAGATCCAGATTGGTCGTTGGTTTATCCCGAATTGTCCTTGCCCGAAGAAAGCAAGAAAAGCCTGAAAGAATCCAACAAAGGTAAAGTTGCCGGAGGTGGTTCTGGTTCAGGAAGCGCAGCTGGTGGAAGTATGTCCCAACAATTGGATAAAATGTTGGAAGAAGCAAAGGTTGATCCAGAGTTGATTGCTAGTTTGGGTGAAGGCATGAAGACTTTTAGCCAAAATGCAAAGCAATTGGGCGAGACTACAGATGCAGCTGCTGCAGCCTCTGAGTATGCAAGTTCATTGCGATCTGCATCAGGTAAAGTTTCAAATTTAGCTGATACTTATGCTCAGGTTTCTGAGAGTTTAACAGGAATGGCAGAACAAGCTAAGAGTGGAGAAACTACAGGAGCTCACTTGCAAAAGATGTCTGAGAATTTGGCTGCATTAAATAACATGTATGAGTTGCAGTTGAAGGAAATGTCCTCTACACGTGAATTGTATGCTGATATGCACAGTTTGGTGCAGAATCTTTCTGAGTCAGTTGATGATACCAAGCGTTACAAAGAGAATATCTCTGAGTTGGCCAACAACTTGAAGTCACTGAACACGGTTTATGCCAATATGTTGAATGCAATGGGTACTGCACGTCAGTAATCATTTGAACTGTAAAGAAACATTAACAAACTTAAAGTTTAAATAGATGGCAGGCGGTAAAGAAACCCCCAGGCAGAAGATGATTGGTATGATGTACCTCGTCTTGACAGCCCTGTTGGCGATGAATATTTCTAAGGATGTTTTGCAAGCGTTCATTCAAATTCAAAAAGGATTGGGAAAGACCAACACAATTTTGGAAGAGAAGTCGCAAAGAACCATTGAAGGAATCAATGCATCTACAGAAGGAGCAAAGGCAGTGCCTTTTCAAAAGGCTGTTGCTGAAGTGGATAAAATTTCAGATGAACTCATTAACTTCATAGAAGAAATGAAGGCTCATGTTATGGCTTCTTCAACAAAGGCTAATGAAACCGGTGAAGGATGGGAAGAGTACATGAAGGATGAGGGAGGGAAGAGAATAGCGATTCCAGCGGATGAAAAAAATGCAGACGGTAAGGTGATTATATCCAAACCTGACGAAAATCAAAACAATACTTCATTGTTGATTGGTCATGAGCCAGCATCTCCAAGAACAGACCCTTTTTCTGCTTCTGATTTGAAAACGAGGTTATTGAAGTTCAAAGATCAGTTGCTGGCTGTAAGAGTAGAGCGCGCTGATAGTGGAGCGGAAGCTTTTACCTTGCCGGTTGATTTGCAAGAGGCGATTAAAAGCACCTTTAATTTTGATGGTCCATATTTGGCCTCAGATGGTAAGGAGGAATCTTGGGAGGTGAATAATTTCTTTCACATGCCTTTGGTTGCCGTTTTGGCCAATTTAACCAAGTACGAGACGGATGTAATGAACGTTAAGAACAACGTTTGCATGGCATTGGCTGCTGGTATCAACGCAACGGACATGAAGTTCAATGATGTTACAGTAGCGGTTGTCCCTAAGCAGAGTTACATTATTCGCGGTGGTGAGTTTGAAGCCGAAATTTACTTGGCAGCTTACAACAAATCCAGCAAGAATAAGATTTACATGGCTGGTGAAACAGATCCCAAGGCTTTACCAACGGCTTTTGAAGTGGGTGGAAGAGCTCCAGAAGGAGAATCAGACAGTGAAGGGAAATGTCATTTCAAGGTGAGTACAGGTGGTTTGTCAGTTGGTCCTCATGCCTACAAAGGCCAAATTGAGTACATGAAGAACGGAAAACCAGAGTACATTCCTTTCGTGGTACCAGCTTTCTTTGTTGGAGAGCCCGTTGCTGTGGTGAATGCTGTGAAGTGTAATGTGTTGTACAAAGGTTTGGAAAACCCAGTTGAGATTTCCGTTCCTGGTGCCAATGGGGAAGTCAACGCTACTTGCCAAGGTTGTGAGCAAATGAACAAAGTGAAGAGCGGTTCCTATTTGATCAAGCCTGACAAGAATCAGAAAATGGCGACCATTAGTGTTTCAGCGATGATCAATGGTGAGCAAAAGTCTATGGGATCAAAAGAGTTTCGTATCAAGCGCGTTCCAGATCCATTTGCAATGTTCGCTGGTAAGAAATCAAGCGATTCAAAGATAACTAGAGGAGCTTTGGCTGGTGGTGATAAAGTGTTCGCTCAGATGGATCCTGATTTCATTTTTGATGGAATCACTTATCAAGT
>JBEISW010000221.1:0-4017 GCA_040375215.1 Crocinitomicaceae bacterium
AAAGCACCTACTGTCTTTTGAATATTGTCATATAATACATCACACTTCTTCACTGCCAATCCTTGTTCATGCTTCATGTTAATGGCCACCGATTTTCCATCAGGTGAAAAGAAGATGCCTACCCATTGACCTATACCATAAATGTGTGTACTATCGATTCCGTATCCATCCGGATTGCGGTAATCCAACCAAGGTGATTGAAAGAAACCTCCAAAAACAGGATCTTTCACTACATCCATCAATTGCGTTGGACCAACGCATTCATTGATGTACTCTATTTTCTTTAAGGAGTCATTCAGTGCATCCACCTTGGCCAAGAAGCTCGAATCAAAAACGCCGCTGTTGTTTTCTAAAACAACGATGAAGTAATCCAGGTCTGACTCGAATTTATCGCGATGCGCCAAATAAAAATCTGTTGCAGGATCGTCCTGTGGAAAAAAAGCTTCGAAATCGTAATTAAAACGCAATTGCGATACAGCCCAAAGACTGAGCGCTACCAACAATCCCACTGCCGCAATTATCCAAACGCTCTTCCTTTCTGTGTTCATCTCTCAAATGTATTTTACTAATGGACTAAACAAAAAAAGGCCGTCAATGTTGACAGCCTTTTTACATTTCAAAACAAAACTTTACTTTTTGTCGTCTTTTACTTCTTCAAAGTCAACATCCGTCACTTCTCCATCTCCACCATTGCTTCCCGATTGGCCTTGCCCTGCATCTCCTGCATTGCCGCCTTGACTGTACATATCTTGCGCAGCCGCTTGGAAGATGGTATTCAACTTGTCCATATCACTCTTGATGGCGTCCAAATTCTTCTCTGCATGTGACTTTTTCAAATCAGCCAAGGCTGTTTCGATTTCTCCTTTCTTATCCGCAGGGATTTTGTCACCAGAATCTTTCAATTGCTTTTCTACTTGGAAGATCAATGAATCGGCTTGGTTCACCACATCCGCTTGCTCCTTGGCCACTTTGTCCGACTCGGCATTCATCTCAGCTTCTTTCTTCATGCGCTCAATTTCTTCTTTGCTCAATCCTGAAGAAGCTTCGATGCGGATACTTTGAGTCTTATTGGTAGCCTTATCCAATGCACTCACATTGATGATACCGTTGGCATCGATGTCAAAAATAACTTCGATTTGTGGCACACCTCTTTGCGCTGGAGGAAGGTCTGATAAGTGGAACTTACCAATGGTTCTGTTGTCTTTGGCCATGGCGCGCTCTCCTTGCAATACATGGATTTCCACGCTGGGTTGGTTGTCTACAGCTGTAGAGAATACCTCAGATTTCTTAGTAGGAATCGTTGTATTGGCGTCGATCAACTTGGTGAACACACCTCCCATGGTTTCGATACCCAAGGAAAGTGGCGTCACATCCAGCAACAATACATCTTTCACTTCTCCTGTCAATACACCACCTTGAATAGCAGCTCCTATGGCAACAACCTCATCAGGATTAACTCCTTTTGATGGATCCTTGCCAAAGAATTTCTTCACTGCCTCTTGGATCGCGGGGATACGCGTTGAACCACCTACTAAAATAATTTCGTTGATGTCCGTCACACGCAAACCTGCAGCCTTCAATGCCGACTCACAAGGAGCGATGGTGCGTTGAATCAAACTATCCGCCAATTGTTCAAACTTAGCGCGGGTCAATGTTTTCACCAAGTGCTTGGGAACACCGTCCACAGGCATGATGTAAGGCAAGTTGATTTCAGTACTTGTACCGGAAGACAACTCGATCTTGGCTTTCTCTGCACCTTCTTTCAAGCGTTGCAAAGCCATCGGATCTTTGGTCAAGTCAATGTTACCATTGTCATTCTTGAACTCTTGCACCAACCAATCAATGATTACTTGGTCAAAATCATCACCACCCAAGTGGGTATCACCATCGGTTGACAAAACTTCAAACACACCGTCACCCAATTCCAAGACAGAAACGTCATGGGTACCACCACCGCAGTCAAATACCACAATCTTCATGTCTTGCGACTTTTTGTCCAAGCCATAAGCCAATGCAGCTGCTGTTGGTTCATTGATGATGCGTTTTACCGTAAGACCCGCAATTTCTCCGGCCTCTTTGGTAGCTTGACGCTGAGCGTCGTTGAAGTAAGCAGGAACAGTAATTACCGCCTCAGAAACCTCATGACCCAAATAGTCCTCAGCTGTTTTCTTCATCTTCTGAAGAATCATCGCAGAGATCTCTTGTGGTGAATAGTTGCGGTCGTCGATTTTTACACGTGGTGTATTTCCTTCGCCTTTGATTACGGCATAAGGAACACGAGACACCTCTCTTTCCGTTTCCGTGTAGCTAGAACCCATAAAACGTTTGATAGAATAAACGGTTTTAGTAGGGTTGGTAATGGCTTGACGCTTGGCGGGATCTCCAATCTTTCTCTCTCCCCCGTCAACAAATGCCACAATCGATGGAGTAGTTCTTTTGCCTTCGCTGTTGGCGATCACTACTGGTTCGTTACCCTCCATAACGGCAACGCAAGAGTTTGTAGTTCCAAGGTCAATTCCAATTATTTTGCTCATAATGTTTTGAATTATTCTTTTCCCGCCTCTTTCAAAACCTGTTCCGTTCCGTCCACACCCTAACATGTGTGACAGATTTGTCATAGAAACTGCCGCACTCCCGACAGCCTGTCCAATTCTGTGACAGTTCTGGCGTATTATTGCTCCTACAAAGACTTTTTGAATTCATGCTCAAAACCCTCTGGCTTCGGCATCCCAATGTTTTCATCTTTTTGGCAAGCTTGCCCATTCTATTCATTGAAGCAAGAACAGAGAACGACTTTGATATTTTTATTGCTGCAGCGCGCGATTGGTCAAACGGACTTAATCCATACACCCAATTGTACCATGAGTGGTACCATTACTTTTATGACATTACTTTTTTGAGTCTCATTTCGCTGATTCAGGCATTGCCCAATTTCTGGATCAAACTGATTTGGCTTATGGCTCAGGTGATTCTCCTCATTGAAATTTGGAAAATCATTTTAGATCGTTTAAACATTTCCAACCTCACAAGAAGAAAGCGTTGGATGTTCGGATTTTTCTTGGTGTTAATCAACGTTCGACTCTTGCGGGACAATTTGCACTTGGGACAAATGACCATACTTATGCTCTTCTTGTCGCTGAAAGGATTGGATTTGATTTTTAAGAAAAAGTCCTTGCTGGGCAGCGCGATGTTGGCTTGGGGAATTGTCGTGAAAGTACTGCCCATTGTGGTTATTCCCTATTTGGCCTATCGTAAAAAATGGAAGGCGACTGTGGCAACACTTTTGTTCAGTGCAGGATACCTTGCCCTGCCTTATTTGTATCAAAACACAACACAATATTCAGATTTGCTCAAGAGCAGATGGCAGTTGTTAAACCCCACCAATGCTGAGCACATCTTGGACACATCGGAAAGAAGTTTTCATTCCATGACCACCTTGACCAGCATACTGTTTCATGCGCAATGTGATGATTTGCACATCCTTCCCTATCGCAGGCACATCGTCGATTGTGACGTGCAGACCGTGAAATGGATCAGCTTATTGAGCAGACTAGCATTGGTATTCTCTTTTCTTTGGATATTGCGCAGCAAGCCATTTGATGAGGGAAAAAGCGAAAATCATTTTCGAGAGTGGGCCTATTTGCTCATGTTGATTCCCTTGATTTTTCCGCACCAGCAGCACTATGCATTTTTAATGATGGTTCCAGGTTTTACATGGTTGATAGCGCCCTATTGGAACAATCGACGAAACTGGACATGGCAAGGAGGAAGAGAATGGTTACTAATCTTTGTTTTCATCACCATGAATATCCATTTCCTGTTGGGTGTATGGAGCGGGTATTACAATCATTTCAAGATATTGACCTATGGAGGATTGGTGGCTTTGGGGATGATGTGGTATGAAATAAATCGGGGTGATGATGGTCACCAAAAAGAACAATCTTAGCACATCACATTTGCAACGTTGAACAATAAAACAACGAGCAATAAAATGAAGACCATCATCGTCAAGCACCA
>JBEISW010000055.1:0-10486 GCA_040375215.1 Crocinitomicaceae bacterium
CATTTTGGCCAAAGGAAATCCTTTTTTTATTCCTGAATGGACCAGTGATGTCCATTACGAAATTGAATTGGTGTTTAAAGTCAATCGCTTGGGGAAGTACATTCAAAAAGAGCATGCTTGGAAGTATGTCAATGAATTTACCATAGGTATTGATTTTACTGCACGCGATGTTCAAGATCAATTGAAGGCCAAGGGACAGCCATGGGAAAAGGCCAAGGCCTTTGATGGTTCGGCTTTTGTCGCTGATACTTGGATGACAACTGAAGGTGTTGATTGGGATAATTTGACCTTTGGATTGCAAAAGAACGGAGTATGGGTTCAGCAAGGAAAGGCCAAGGATATGATTTTTAAATTGGACACCATCATTGAACATGTCAGTCAGTTCATGACCTTGAAAATAGGGGATTTGATTTTCACTGGAACTCCTGAAGGAGTGGGTCCTGTGGCGCCGAATGATGTTTTGACTGGATTTATCGGAGATCAAAAAATATTTGACTTAAAAGTCAAATAGGCTTGGTGCAAAGATGACGCTTACTTTGCGCATGTTGGGACCTTTTTCTGTGAAAGTAGGGTCTGGAAATTGAGCAAAAATATTTTTGTTATCTATGCCACTGCTCAAAAGTAGATTTCTGACTTGTTGCATTCTTTCTTGGGCCAAAGCTTGATTGCGTTCAGGTTTGCCAGTAGCATCTGCGTAGCCTTTTAGAATAATGCGTTGAGTGGGGTAGTGGGCTGCAATGTCAATCACTTCGTTGAGAGCCATGAGAGCGTTTGCATTGATCCCCGATTGACCAATTTCAAAATAGATTTCTATGACAGAAGGTATGCCTGCAATTTCACCCTTGGGTGGAAGCGCATTGGATATATCTGCCACCGGTGAACCCATTTCTGCTTTCATGAGCGATTGAATCATCAACTTTAAATCAGCCACTTCATTTTCCAAATGCGCAAGACGGGTTTCGAATTTATCTTCCGCATTGACCCATTTGATTTGGCTATGGTCTTCTGCGCTCAGAATAGATTTGTGGAGGTGTGGAACTGGTTTTAGAAATTCAAGTGATGAGTTATCGGGTTGTGCAAGAATACAAAGTGGCATCACCAGTGAAAACAACATTGTCCATAATATGCGACCCTTTCTCATGCGTTGGTATTGCGCGGGTTTCTGTTGTGGAGCATGGGAACAAAGGCACATTTACCATGGGTTTCAATCTTGAATTCACCTTTGGCATCTTCAAAAATCACCAGCATGTTTTGTTCATCACCATTGTCAAAGGGCATTACCAAACGTCCACCTGGTTTGAGTTGCATGAGCAATTCCTCTGGAATTTCGGGAGTGGCGCAGGTGATGATGATGCGGTCAAAGGGCGCAAAGCTGGGCAAGCCTTTGTAGCCATTGCCATAAGTTAAATGCGCTTTCACCTTCATTTTATTGAGCATGTCTTTGGCAAATTCATGCAATGACAATTGACGTTCGATGGAAAAAATCTTTGCCCCCAATTCGTGTAAAACAGCAGTTTGGTATCCGCTACCCGTTCCAATTTCCAGCACTTTCATGCCGGATTTAATTTGTAACAGTTGGGATTGTTTGGCTACCGTAGATGGGGCAGAAATGGTTTGATCAACGCCAATGGGAAAAGCCTTGTCCTCATAGGCGTATTCTAAAAATGCTGATTGAAGAAAGAAGTGACGTGGAACGCGTTCCATCGCTTGCAGGACAGATGAATCATGAATCCCTCCCAGCGCCAATTCGCGAACCAAGCGCTTGCGCATTCCTTTGTGTCTAAAATCATCTAACATCTGCATATCACGAAGATAAGGTGAAGAGGTGATGGGGTGTTGGGGAAACTTGGATTTTAATTCACAACAAGAATTTCGAAAAGTATTAAACAAAATATTGTATTTGGGCAAACTAAAAACAATATGAAAAAGATTTTTTATGCATTAACAATCCTTGTTGGATTGCAATTGGCTTCATGCGGAAAGTATGAAGAAGGACCCGGTTTTTCACTTCGTTCTAAGACAGCACGTTTGGCTGGAGAGTGGACCATTGAAAAGGCAACTGTGGATGGTCAGGACTTTACTGTGTTTGCTGCTGCGTTTATTACGAAAACGGAATTCACCAAAGATGGAGATTACATTGTGACTGGAACTGATTGGGATGAACAAGTTGTCGAGGAAAAATCAAAGTGGAAGTTTTCTGATGATAAGTCAACTATAATTATTACAGATACGAACGTTACAAATCTTGAAATTCTTCGTTTGACCAACAGCGAGTTATGGGTAAAGGAAACTTCTGATGGTGAAGTTACTGAGATTCATTATAAAGCCAAGTAAAGAGGATTGGCGATAAATAAAAAGGGGGATTAATTCCCCCTTTTTATATCTTCATTTTGGATATTATTTTATTTTTTCCAATTTGTATTCAATCATTGAATATGCGCCATTTTCTGTGTAATCCTGAAAAAGATGCAATTCTTTGTTCGTCAGTTTTTTTACGATCATAGAGCCCATTCCTGCGATATCTAATATCTCTTTTGATTTGGCTCCGTCATTCCAAGTCCAAAGCTGAGTAGTTACCGAACTCACGCCGTCATCAGTTGTGGATTGAATACAAGTGTTATCTTTTGTATCAAATTCCATTGTTTCACTAAATGTATAGCTATCGGAAACCATAGAGTAACCCGTAATTTCAAAAGTTATTGGGTCGAAAACAGGTTCGTTACTAGTTTCGGTCATGACAGAACCATTGAAATTAAAACTCTCTGAGTATATGGGTTCTACAGGGTCATTCCTTTCATATTTAATGGATGTAACTTTCCACTTTCCTTCAAGACGTCCATTTTTAGTTCTTATTGATATACCAGGACCGTCTTCATATTTTCCGCAACCTGATAGTACCAATACAATCAGTGTTGGAATAACTATGAAAAGTTTATTTAGTTTATTCATGGCTCTTTAGTTTTTTTCGAAAGATAATTTTGCAGTATCAGAGTATCCACTAGATTGTGTATAAACACTTTCCAATTGCATTTCTTTTCCAGTGAGTCTGAGGATACGGTAGATATCTCCGTCAATGTTAATCATTTCTTTTTTACTCGCTCCATTTTCCCAATTCCACAAAGAGGTGATTGTATTGACAATTCCACTTGCAGTTTGGCTTATTTTCACTGAGTTTTTATCAGCGTCAATTTCCCAAGTTTCACTGTAGGGGTAGGAGGTTGTATTGTTTCCTAAATCATCTGTATGAACCTCTGTCATTGTTGTTCCATCAAAATTGGAGGTAGTGCCGCTACCGCTAGACCAAGTATTTTTTGATTCCATTTTTACAAGTTTCCACTCTCCTGTTAAACGGCCGTTCTTGGTGCGCAATGATAGGAAGGGACCATCCTCATATTTACCGCATGAGGAGAAGAAAGTGACCAAAGCGATGGTCAAAATTGATAATAATTTTTTATTCATGGTTTATAGTTTAAGCAAACATAACAAAGAATAGTTAAATACCAAAACGTTTGTAAAAAACGGATTTAAGTGGGAAATCAACGAAACAATCTTGATTCAAAAGTAAGTCAATTTATTATCATATACTTTTACTTCACACATCTTCTGTCTTTGGAGCAATTCCATAGGCCGAACACCTAGGCTACAAAGAATTTTTTCATTAATAGAAACAAAAGAAATATAAAAGGCTACGCAGTAGCTGTAGCCTTTTTTAGTAGCTCCGACGGGAATCGAACCCATATCAAACGTTTAGGAAACGCTTATTCTATCCATTGAACTACGGAGCCAACGGGGGCAAAGATATGATGTTTTAATCTTGATTTTTGTAGTCATTAAAACTTCGGACAAGGAACCGGACTCCTTGGCGCTTGCCGAACAGGACGCGACTTGCGGCGCTGGAAATCACTTCGTCCATTGCCGCTGCTTTTGCATTTGGGATGTTTAAATATGGCCATTTTAAAGTGAACATAGATGTTGGCTCCATATAAATTTCCATTGAAGAAAAAGGCATTCAAATTGTCACTGCCGATGATGAAACTTCGCAGTCTTATCGCCATACCCAACATGGGTTTGCGCATTTCATAGAGCGTAATTGGTAGACTCACCTCATAATTTTGTGCTTCCCACCTGGGCACCACCGCCAAATAGCTTGCCCGTTGAACACCCAATTTGTTTCGCCATGGAAGACCCCAGGTTAAAGCTGCCATCGCATATAGTTTTTTGCTAACATGGTAGTCCAATTGAGCACTTAATGCTGTCGGTAGTTTAACTTTTAATTTTCCCCCATCATTTACTGCTGTTGCCCCTAAACCCTCAGTAAATGTGGTGTCTGCTGAGCCTGGCTCATCCCAATGGGTGTCATCATTGCCATTGAAATTACCGCCGCTCGTTTGCTCAAAAACGTAATTGTAAAAAGGAGCTTTGAATTTAGCACTTCCCATGTCTAACAGCGCCAGCGAAGCCTTGTATTCATACTTTCCATCGGTGCACGGATTGAAAGGTGTGTAACCAAAGCTTCCTTTGTTTCTTTTTTTGTACGTAACGCCAAGATCTATGCCCCATCCTTTTCCTGCAATGAGCTGTTCTCCAAAACTATTGAATCCCAATTCACCTTGTAAATTTTGGGTAGACAATTCCGAACTGTCCCGAAGTGTATAGGTCCAATTGTCTAATCTTGCACCAAAACCTCCTGGAGAAAAAATTCTGTTTACGGTGGCCCCCGCAATCAAAATGGCGTTGTCCCAACGGTAGGCAATCTTTCCGTATGATAATCCAATATAGCCATAAGCAATTGCGCCAATTCTGAGTTTCTCTATCGTATTTGTTTGACCTACTTGAGGCGCGTAATCAAATCCTTCAGTGACCAATAAGCTAAATGCATTGGGAAGTCTGCGAACATCTGCCATAACATTCACCCCTGAATGTATTCCAAATGCATGTTCTTTCCAATTGGCTGTGAACGATGGACCTTTAACACTCACATTGGCTTTGACATAGTATCGGTTTTTTTTCTGGTTGAATTGGATGTTCCCAATGCCACTGTAATCCAGCATGGAGAAATCTTTCTTCCCCACAAAAACCAAGTTGTTTTGTACAAATGCGCTCAACCCTACAAATTCAATATCTATGAATGTCCTAGAATCACAAATGGAGGCTGGGTTGAAGTACACTGTGTTAACTGGCGCACGCGTGCTTCCAGCAATGCCCAACTCATCTTGGGCCAAAAGCCAAGATGGTAGCAAAGCCAATAGTGCAATGAGCAGTCTTTTTTTCATTTCCTTCTTTTACAAAGATGCATCAAAACTTTTGAATGACTTCATTGTTTTAGGGGTATGCTTTTTACTTCTCAATCCAAAGATTCTTTGCTGAAAATGGCTGCTGATATTGATCCTATTCATTATGCGCAAACCAGAAATCACATCAAAGGCAGCGTCACCAAGTTGTCCCCTTATATCAGCAGAGGTGTTGTAGCAACGCTCGATGTTATGGCGTTATTGCAAAAGAAAGGTTGGAAATGGAAGGAGTGTGAGTCATTGCTCAAAGAATTGGCTTGGCGCGATTATTTTCAGCGCGTCCAACAACACCATCCTAAGTTACACTTACAGGCTATCAAACAAGAGCAGACCGGAGTAGTGAGTCGTGGTATTCCTGTTGCGGTATTGAATGGCCAAACGGGAATTGAAGGTATAGACAAGGGTATTCTTGAAATGGTGGAAACTGGTTATATGCACAATCATCAGCGCATGTACACCGCGATGTTATGTTGTAATATAGGTCAATACCATTGGAAGGATTGCGCAGATTGGTTGTATTATCATTTGATTGATGGAGATGTAGCCAGCAATTATTGTTCCTGGCAATGGACAGCGGGCGCCTTTTCCTCTAAGCGATACATCGCCAATCAAGAGAACATTAACCATTATACTGATACTCATCAACTAGGCACTTTTTTAGATGCTGATTATGACGCGCTGCGCGAAATGGAGATTCCAACACAGCTGAATGACAATCAACCTTGGCAACCTTTTCATTGGTCTTCAGAGGCTGTGAAAGAATCTGTGAGTGGGCGCTTTCCTGATACCAAAATAAATGAGGATAATCTTCCGTTTGTGCTATACAACTCCTATCAGCTGGGTCAAGATGATTGGATACATGAACCGCATCACAAAGTATTGTTGTTGGAACCTTCTTTCTTTCAAAAGTTTCCCATCTCCCCGCAGGTGATGGATTGGATTTTGAATCAAGCTGCATTGATTGATGGCTTGACTTATTTTGTGGGTGAATGGGAGGAGTGGTCTCAAATGACAACGGATCGGAGGATATTCTTTGTTGAGCATCCTTTGTTTGTCCATTATCAGGGCACCCAATTGTCGCGTTCATGGATGTTTCCCGAAGTCGATGGTTATTACCCTTCTTTTTTTGGTTTTTGGAAACAAGTTGAGAAACATTATACGTGGTAGAAAAGGAAAGCATAGCAGTAGTTTGGTTGAAACGAGATCTCCGTTGGACAGATCACGCGCCCATCAATACAGCAACCTATTGCGGGTTGCGGACAATTATTTTTTTTGCTTGGGACGATGTATTAATTAAGGGGCCTGACTTTGATGATCGCCATGGACGTTTTATTCTGCAAAGTTTGAAAGATATGAGGAGGGATGCTCCAATAGGCGCGGCAGTGAATGATTTTCAAGCTGAAGTGGTTACCATCTTGTCCGAGATACAACAGGCGTTTGATATTAAATATTTATTGTCCCATGAAGAAAATGGGACGCAAAGAACATGGGATAGGGATAAGGAGGTAAATAAATGGTGTAAAGCAAATGGTGTGTTTTGGAAGGAGTTTCAACGTGATGGTGTAGTGCGTGGAATTAAGAACAGAGAGGGATGGGATCAACAATGGATGCAGGTCATGACTTCTCCTTGTTATCCCAAACCAAGTAAGTTAATGTGCGCAGATTGGAGCTATCCATTCCCCTTGGATGCAGAACTTCGGAACCGTTGGGAAGAATCATCGCTCAATTTTCAACCCGGTGGCGAATCTGCAGGTTTGAAATATCTGAAAAGTTTTGTTGACAGTCGTGTTGTTTTTTATAGCAAAAATATTTCGAGGCCACACGATAGTAGAAAATCATGTGCCCGCATTTCTCCTTATTTGTCTTGGGGCAATTTGTCCGTTCGCATGGCATATCAAACCATGATTTTCAATAAGAACAAAGGCAACGCTAGGGCGATGAACAACGCCATTACTCGATTGCATTGGCATTGTCATTTTATACAAAAATTGGAGACGCAATGCAATTACGAAACGCTTTGTATCAATCCAGCCTTTGAAGGGCTTCCAAGAGAGAAACGTGCCGATTGGATTCTAGCTTGGGAAGAGGGTAGGACAGGTGTTCCATTGGTGGACGCATGTATGCGCTGTTTGAAAGCAACGGGGTGGATTAACTTTAGGATGCGGGCAATGGTAGTTAGTTTTTTAACCCATCATCTGTTTCAAGATTGGCGATGGGGCGCTTATCATTTGGCGAAGATGTTTTTGGATTATGATCCTGGCATTCATTATCCGCAATTGCAAATGCAAGCGGGAACCACAGGAGCCAATACCATCCGCTTATATAATCCGGTCAAGAACGGTGAGCGGTTTGATCAGGAAGGATTGTTTGTACGTCAATGGGTTCCTGAATTGAGCGCGCTACCGGATAAATACATTCATGACCCTTGGAACATGCCCACTATGGAGGCCATGATGATTGGATTTGAATTGGGAAAAGATTACCCATTTCCTTTGGTGGATTTAGAAGTTGCTGTAAAGAACAACGGAGAAAAATTGTACCAATGGAAAAAGAGTCAGTCTGCCCGAAACTATGTCCCTGAGATATTGGATAGGCATGTGCGCAAGTCCAATGCATCGAAGAAAAAGCCGTCCTAAGACGGCTTTCAATTAGCAAACAATATTGATGATTCGCTTGGGAACCACAATGACTTTTTTAGGCGCTTTTCCTTCCAAGTAATGACCCGTTTTTTCATGGCTCATCACCGCAACTTCCACCGCCTTGGCATCCATGTTGGCATCTAAGTCAATATTGAATCTTGTCTTTCCATTGAATGAAACCGGGTAAGAAAAGACATCGTCCTCTAAATAGGATGCAATGGCTTCAGGCCATTGGGCAATGGTAACAGAATCATTATGTCCAAGCTTATTCCACAACTCTTCCGCCAAGTGCGGAGCATAAGGACTCAACAGAATAACCAATGATTCTAGTACTTCCTGCTGATGGCATTTTTGTTCTGTCCATTCATTGACCGCAATCATTAAAGTACTTACGACAGTGTTCCAAGAATGTCTATTGAGGTCATCGGTCACTTTTTTGATGGTGCGATGCAAAGTTTGCAATGATTTTTTATCTGCTGCATCTTGGGTAACCATCCATTGACCTTCATCGGTTTGGAATAGTCGATTTAATCGGCGCAAGAAATTATGCACACCATTGATTCCTTTGGTATCCCATGGCTTGCTTTGCTCTACAGGGCCAAGGAACATTTCATAGCAACGCAATGTATCCGCTCCAAATTTTTCAATGAGCTCATCCGGGGTTTGAACGTTAAACTTTGATTTGGACATTTTCTCCACTTCAAATCCGCACAGGTATTGACCTTTTTCGTTGAGAATGAATTCCGCATCCTTGTACTCAGGTAACCAATTTTTAAAAGCCTCTGTGTCTAATTGATCATTGTCCACCATGCTGATGTCGGCATAGAGTCTTTGTGTCTGATACTCCTTTCTAAGATCAGCAGAAACAAAAGTATTGGTATCCTTGACTCTGTAGACGAGTGACGACCTTCCAAGTATCATTCCTTGGTTGATCATCTTTTGAAAGGGTTCTCCAAAGGGCACATGGCCCAAGTCATGCAGGATCATTGTCCAAAATCGGGAGTACAACAGATGTCCTGTGGCGTGTTCAGCGCCTCCCATGTATAGATCAACTTGTCCCCAATAGTTCATGGCTTCTGTTGAAGCAATGGTCTTGCCATTGTTGGGGTCCATGTATCTTAAAAAGTACCAAGATGATCCGGCCCAACCTGGCATGGTGTTGTATTCCATGACAAATTCATTCTTGTATTTCCATTGACTTCGAGCCAACGGGGGTTCACCATCATCAGTAGGCAGATATTTATCGACATCAGGCAATGTTACAGGGAGCTCTTGTTGATCAATCATATGGGCCTTTCCATCTTTGAAATAAACTGGGAAAGGTTCACCCCAATAGCGTTGTCTGGAAAAGACAGCATCTCTTAGGCGATAGTTGATTTTTTTATTGCCGTATTCTATTTTTTGCAATGCCTCAACAGCTGAATGGAATGCAGCTTTTCCGCAAAGGCCATTCAAGAAATCTGAGTTAACCAATGGTACTTCTTTTGAAGTACATGCCGATTCACTGGCGTCATGATTTTCAAAGATGAGCACCATGGGAATGTTGTGATGCTTTGCAAAATCCCAATCGCGTTGATCACCGGCTGGAACTGCCATGACAGCTCCTGTTCCGTATCCAGCCAGGACGTAATCACCAATGTAAATGGGGACTTGTTTGTTGGTCAGCGGATGTATGGCATAGGCCCCTGTGAATACACCGGTCATTTCTTTGCTTTGAACTTGACGGTCCCTTTCGTTTTTTAGTGCCGCTTGCTGAACGTATTGTTCCACCGCGTCCTTTTGTTCAGCGGTTGTAATAGAAGACACCAATGGGTGTTCAGGGGCAAGCGTCAAATAGCTTACGCCAAAGATGGTGTCAGGTCGGGTGGTAAATACTTCTATTTGCCCCTCGTGTTGATCCAAATCAAAAAATGCTGTAGCACCCTCTGATTTCCCAATCCAATTGCGCTGAATTTCTTTGATGTTCTCTGGCCAATCTATTTGATCCAACCCCAATAGCAAACGCTCAGCAAATGCAGAAATGCGCATTGACCATTGTCTCATTTTCTTTTGAACCACCGGATGTCCGCCACGTTCACTTACTCCATCTTTTATTTCATCATTGGCCAACACAGTTCCCAATGCAGGACACCAGTTTACCATAGAGTCAGCCAAGTATGTTAAACGAAACGCCATCAATAAATGATAACGCTGATCCTCGTTCATGCTTTGCCAATCAGTAGCGGTGAAATCACCATTCCAATCAGTACTGAAAAAATAGAGGGGTTGATTGTTGTTGTCTTTTAGTTCCAATAGAGCTCGGTGCCATTTTTCGTCACAGGCTGGTTGAACATTGTAATTCCCATTGGTTTCAAAATGTTGAATCAGTGTGTCAATGTGCTCTGTCTTTTGGGTTTCTAAATTGAACCAGGCATTATAGATGGTGGTAAAGATCCATTGCGTCCAATGATAATATTCTGGAGAGCTGGTTCTGACTTCCCTTTCCCAATCATAACAAAACCCAATCTTGTCCAATTGCTCACGGTAACGCGCTATATTTTTTTCTGTTGTGATGGC
>JBEISW010000332.1:0-2369 GCA_040375215.1 Crocinitomicaceae bacterium
ATCCTCGGTTTTGGCCTCACCAACACCATCACTGCCAAAGGCATTTCCATTGTCTAGTTTAGCCAGGCAAGAAATTCCTTTGCTATAGAGATCCAAAGGAGTACAATTGTAGAAGGAGGTAGGAACAATCTTGATTGAATAGATCATGCCACTCACTCTTTTCAATTTCATGCATTCGTTGGAATTTCCCCATTCTCCATTTCCACATGCGGGCCCTGCAGGGCTCCAAGTCCACATGTAAACTTCATCTTTAACTTCTGGATGCGCCTCGAGCATGTGCTTTAGTCCATTGGATGTAGATTTACTGACGTCAATATAGATGGTGACTGAGTCATTGGCATTGGTAGGTGATGGAAGAACAAAAGCGGCTTGTGACCATGCTGAGTAGGTCAAGACCATCATTGTAACAAAAGACAATATTTTTTTCATCTTATTTGCGTGTCAAATTAAACTTGTAGGTAACATTTTTAAATCCACTAGAACAAACCCTGTTAATGGAAAGGTTCATTTCACTGCTGTTGGCAGTTACCATAGATCCCAAAGCAATTTCAGTGGTGTCATCGCTGCTCACCATATACAGAGCAGAAGGAGCAATGATATCATCCAAGAACCACGTTCCTTGATCTCCAAAGAAATTTCTTCCTTTTGTAATATCAACATGGTACTCATGAGTTGCGGCATCAAAATGAATGGTCATTGGCGTGATGTTCTCTCCTGTGTAAAAACTGGTGAAATCACGTTGCTCTAAAATGGGACTGTTTGGATCTTGGATGGTGAATTTGGACAATTCCCATATGCCATCCATTCCCACTTCTTTGTTAGTGAGCTCGCCAAGTTCACCTTTTATTTCAGGCTTACAAGCTGCCATGCTCATGGCTAGGGCAGCGTATATTATTAATTTCTTTTTCATGTAATTGAATGTTTTTAGTTACAACCACCTTCTGGGTTACCTACAAACAATGCGCTGGTGAACTCATTGTTTGGGAATTGCAAAGCCATTCCTGGACAGTTCCATGGAGAAGTTCTGATTTTTAAATTAGAATTGCTTTCCATGGCAATGCGTCGGAATTGATCCAACCATTTTCCTTCTCCGATGGTCTCTAAACGATATTCTTTCCGTGCAGCCGCTTTCACTTGATCTGCCGATGACGATGTTGACAATGGATATGGCTGAGAGTATGCTCTTGCACGTATGGAATTGATATCCGCAATGGCTTCATTGAGGCGTCCAGTTTGCGCATAGGCAATGGCTTCTGCACGGATCAACATCATTTCTGTTTGGTACATCAATGGAATATTGAATGCTACCTTGTCTTGGAATTTGGATAAGGTTATCTGTGATCCGCTATTGGCTAACCAAGCATCTTTTCTCTTGTCTGCATCGTTTTGGTCGATTAACTGCACAAAAGGAACTTCCAATTCATTGCTCGATGAATATGAAGCATCATTCCACAAAGTCAAGTTAGGAGGCAATACACCTGATGCATTGTAGTTGCCGATGAAGTCATCGGTTCTAACATCATTGCTAAAGCTCACGATTTTGAAAATGGACTCTTTGTTATTGGATGCGGTTAAAGCGGGTACTCCCCCTGTTTTTGCTGTGAATGTACTCAATACTTTTCCTGTGCTGTCCAAAGGCCCCACAAAGGAATAAACAACCTCAGATCCTGGGTTTAATATGTCAAAGCTTACATTCGATGACTCATTTGACACATCGCAAATCAATTGGTAAGTAACACCGCTAATCAATGATAAAGGGATTTGACTAGGAACAGTATCATTGCTAATATTGTTGATTGTGCCTGCAACTCCTCCATTACCTGTTACAGAAAGCGATGCATTGTTCCAGGTTGTATTCGAAGTATTATTTAATCGAACGGTGTACTCGCAAACAGTTGGAAAGCGATCAATAGAATATTGTTCAAAGTTGTTGGCATTGATTACCTCATCACTGTATTGAATCGCCTTGTTGTAATCTCGCATTTGGAAATAGATCATGGCCAAAGCAGCTTTTGCGGCATTGCTGTTGGCATAATTTCCATTGGATGAAGGAAGGGTATTGGCGGCAACTTCCATTTCTGAAACGATGAAGTTGTAAACCTCAGCAACAGTGTTTCTGGCAAGTGGCTCGTTGGAGGCTTTGTCACGAATGACAATTCCCAAGTGGCTGTTGTCGGCAGTATAACCGTAGGGTTGTGCCCAAATTTTTACCACATGCCAATGACAAAAAGCTCTGATGAAACGGGCCTCTGCTTCCATTCTGGAACGATCGGCATCGGTCAGTCCTTCAATCAAATCAAAGTTTTCCAACAGTGAATTACAACGGTAGATGGCGTAATATAAATCTGCATAAACACCATTGGTTGTTG
>JBEISW010000150.1:0-5810 GCA_040375215.1 Crocinitomicaceae bacterium
CTTTTGCTTTTGTTTGCTCAAATGATAATGAATGCATCATCATGTCTGATCAAGGTCGCAGTTTTCCAATTTTCTTCAGTTTTCAAAACAATCAATGGCACATTGGAGATGATGGTTGGAAGATGAAGGAGTCTCTGTATTTGGTGAAAGATGAAGAGCATGCTTTTCATTTTGAAGCCTTTTCTTTTTGTCCTGATCATGCCACACCTTGGAAAGGTTTGAGTCAGATTCAATCCAATGAAGTGGTGGTTTTAAAAGGCAACGGAGAGTTGTCAGTAATCGATGGAGCTGTATTACCCAATACTGAGCTGAACTTCGAACAAGCGAATAATCAGATGATGAAACGTTTGTTGTCCGAAAAAATAGAGGGCAATTATGTTATTCCATTAAGCGGGGGCTGGGATTCAAGGCATTTATTGACCAATCTTATTCACCATGGAGTGACCAATGTTGTCACATATACCTACGGAAATCCAGAAAGCTCTGAAGTCAAAATAGCCAAAAGCATCGCAGAGAAGCTTCAGGTCAATTGGCATTTTGTTGATTACAATAATGAGTTGCTTTCGCAAATAATGGGAGGCAAGGGCAGGGACTTTTTGCATTATGCATCACAAGGAGTCTCCTCTCCCCAGGAGCAAGAGTTTTTTGCTTTATTGGAATTGACCAAGAATGGACACATCAAAAATGGAGATGTCATTCTTCCTGGTTATTGCGGTGACCTTCCCGCGGGTAGTTATGTGATGACTGACGTCAATCCGTCAGACAAAGCACAACCCAACACAATCAAACGTTGGTTGCGAGATCGCCATTTGGTTTTTGCAAGAGGAAGTGGAGTAGAAGATAAATTACTGAAAACCCTATACGCTGCTTTGGAACCAAGTGATGATTTATCATGTCTTGAATGGAATGCGTTGCATGAACGTTGGTTTATCAGGGAGAAGGTCAGCAAATATGTTCTGAATGGTCTGCGCACCTTTGAGTATTTCGGTATAGAATGGAGAATGCCGCTATGGGATTTGGAATGGTTGGCCTATAGTTACAGTTGTCATTTTGAACAACGCCGCCATCGTGCACATTTTAAAAGTCAGGCCAATGAGTTGCTCTTTAAGCCACTTGGTGTGCCTCATCTGATTCACGAAAATCCGCGATCTTGGAAGTCAAGGTTTAAGAGTCAAATCAAAGATTACATTCCAACGCAGTGGATTCAGAGATGGGCCAAGTTGCGGATAAAAACTGCCGATTTAGATAATACCAATGGACGGTATTTGGTTTCTCATTTGAAGAACCATTGTGAGGTTAAAGCTCGATGGTCTGATGAATCTGTCAATCCTTATATCGCAGCTTACATCTGGAAATTATTGAGTTGATTCGGCGTGCTTACGGAAGTTTTCCAATATCATTAACCAACCGGCTCTTTGCATTTCCTCACTGTTTTCATTCTCTGGATCAAATTGCTCAACAACTTTAACGCCATGTTCAGTTGTCTCAAAAGTCACCACAACTTTCCGGTTATCTTCAAAATGGTATTGTATTTTTTGATGAGGGATAATTTCATCGTAGAATCCAATAAGATCAAAACCAAAACTTCCATCTTTGGCTTCCATTCGCACATAGCGCTTACCTCCAATGCTGAGGTCATTGGTGGCTTGTGGACTATGCCAATCTTCTCCTGCAAAATTCCAATGAATCATGCGCTCTGGATTCATGTAAGCATCCCAGGTGTTTTCAATATTGCTTTTGATGAATGTCTCAATGGTAATCATGTGCACAAATTAAATTGAAAACTTCAATCGTTGATCTATCTGAATCTTTTTCTTCGAAATGACTTTTATTTTTTTGATGTCAATATGCTTCGGATTAATGAGAAAGTTGAACTCTTCAGAGATAATGCTGCTGGGAACTTTGAGAATGGCTGATTGATTGGATTGTATGAAATGATCTCCGATGATTTGGGTGGATCTCATAGGTGGTTTCCTATTCCAATCCTTGGGTAATTTTTTTTGATCCAATTCAAGAATTTGAATGTTGTCTGGAATGTCAATGGTGACCAGATAGCGATCATTGGGTAAATCTTCAGATATATCCAAATGAACGGCGATTTCAAGCATGGCCAAAGCCCTACTTTCGGCGGCATAGACCATGCATGTATTCAAGCTATTCCATCTAAATCCTTTACTCAAAGATGCCCCAATTCCCTGAAGCGTGGACTTTAAGTATTTTTCTCTTTCAATCCGATAAACCCTCATCACACAAATACTCCATAGTCCAAACCTTCCAATTCCATTTTGACTTGTGCGATACCCGTGAAAGTATCCAAGAGCGATTCTGGCGTATGATTGGAAAGGCCTAGATTGGGCTTTCTCAGCCAACGAAGAAATTTATCTCCTTCGTGATTGAAGACCTCCATTCCATAACCAATCAATTCTGTGACCGCTATGATCCACTCACTTTCCCTTCCCTTCTATCTAAAATGGCCGAATCACTCTTTTTCTTGTTGTAAGTGGTTTGGGGTATACCCATCAGTTGCAGTACATTTTTGATGGGACTTCCCATGTGATGACTAATGGACTCTATGGATTCATAAGGCAAACCTTCCCGAACAACATGTATTCTCTCTTCTTGATTTTTCCAATGGTAAGTTTTCTTGCCAACTTTCAATTTCCAAGGGATGGGTGTTTCAGCAGTAATACTGAACAGTGGTTCTTGGCTTGTTTCCAGATAGTTTTTTTTCTTTTTCATACCCAACCATTTTGTTGCTAAGATACAACATTTTGGTTGTCACACTTTAAACAACCCAAATATCATCAACGCCACAAGTATCATCAACATGTGGTGCAACAGTACGGTCCATCGGTTGTCAGCGTTTTTCCATTTTTCGATGAATGAAAACGGCCAGTACAATAGGCAGAAAGATCCAATTCCCGAAAGCATGAGCGCTGTGGCGCCTGGCCAATGGGATATTTTGAATAATACGCCGGTACAGAAAAGCAGGATGGAAACCACAAGGGTGAGGTTATTCCATTTGCTCAGTTTTAATCCTTCCTGCTGATAGGTTTTGATCATCACCAAAGGCAAAACCACAAGGGTAGCCGTTAGGAGCGACAGCAAAATGAAGGCCAATGCGCCAGGTCCGTGAGCAATTTTGATGGCCATGCCGGTGAACATTGTTCCAATGCTGAAGATCATGCTGTAAATCAATCCTTGGTTGACTAACTTTTGCGTTTTCATGTGGTTATAGGTGTTTATTTGTGTTTGAATTTCTTGAACTTCTGATGCTGAAAAAATATCCCATGCAATGACCAACTTTTGATGAAATGATTGGTCACTTTTATTGTCTTCAATCAGACAGGCCAGGTGATCCAACAAGCTATCAAATACAGGATGCTCTTCATCGCAATATTGAAGGAGTTGTTTTTTTATATGACCAATCTCTTCATCACTCATATCGTTTGTATTGTCTTTTTATCAGCGGTCAAAATCACCTGTACAGTTTGCAGAAACGATTGCAATGCAGCGATTTTTTCCTTGGCAGCAGTTTTTCCAGTCGGCGTTAAACTGTAGTACTTTCTGGCGCGGCCATTGACAATCTCACTTTCTGTGGTTACGATTCCCTCTAATTCCAAGGCATGCAAGGACGGGTATAGGGCACCCTCTGTGAGTTGAATGGTGTCCCTGGACAAAGCCTTTACACATTGCGTAATCTCATAACCATACATTTTACCATTCTCTTTGAGTAATTTGAGAATGAGTGTTTTCAATGTTCCTTTGATAAATTCTGATGAATGCATAGCGCAAATATATACCTAAATTTCTTATGTATTTAGTGAAACGAAAAATAAATGTTATTTCTCTATTTTTCTAGCGTTGAAATTTTTTTAGTTCTCCTTCCAAGTGCCTTTTCCGGCCTTGTCTGGATGTGCCAGCAACCAACGCTCTATTTGAACGCCCATTTGTGGATCTTCGGGTAATCGGGTGTAGTCGTTGATGAATATTCCTTCGTCATCCAGTAAAAAACTCAAAGGAATATTGCTCAAACAAAGTTCTTCCCTCAACTCTGGTTGATTACCCAAATAGACCATCTGGGTCTTCCATTTTTTATTCTGCACCGCAGCCTTCCAGGTTGATTCCTCTTCGTCCATGCATACCGCAACAAACTGGGAGGCGCCATTGAATTTGATGGCCAACTTTTCTATGGCTTGCAGTTGCTTCATGGCATAAGCGTTCCATGTTGCGTAAAACAATACATAGGTTAATTTTCCAGCATTCAAGGCCATGTCCCAATGTTTGTTCTTTAAATCCTTGCCTTGAACAGCAGGCATTGCCCATCCTTGGATGCATTTTCGGCTGTTCTCTAACAAAGCAAAACATACCGTTCTTTCGGGATTGTTAAAATCCGGTGATTGTGTTAATCCTTTATCTGCGATTTGCTGTAACAGCATTTGATAGGTCATCGATCCAATGCTTTGATTGTTGAACCCATGTTGAAGAAATGTAATGATGGCAGCCAATCGATGTGGGGATGCAACCAGCAATTGGTATTCGTCTAAAAGGAGTTCAATTCGTTTGATATCAATGGGATTGCTAAAAACTTTTTTACTATCCTGCACAAATTTGTTGGGCCCTTTGATAAAGAAATCACTGAAATACAACTCCAAAGCTTGAATATAAGCAGGGTGGTAATAGGCTGGCGCATTGTTGCTTCCAAAGTAATGTTGCATCAATTCTGTACGAGGTGATTTTGCTATCAAATACAACCTCGCCATGGAATACTGATGAAGGATATTCAAGAATTTGAATTGATTCAAAGGAAGAACTTGTTGCAATGAATCATCAAATGATTTTACAATTTGACCAAATTGCGCAATTTGTATACTGTCATTCTTGGTATTGCTCTCGGGCATCATGTCTAAATCTTGCCCTTTCTTTTTCAAATGAACACGTTGTTCTTCTTTCCCAATAGATGTCTCAGCTGCAAAGTCAAAATAATGTTCTTCTAAAAAGTTATTGTAGTCTTTATAATAAGTCAAAACTCTTTTGTGCAAATCATCAGAGCCACTCACCCATAGCACGGGAATCTCTGCTTTGTCAAACTGAATCGGACCTGCTGTTTTTAGTGTTGGTAGCTCTACCTGGTATTGTCCATTGGGCCCCCCATAAAATACACCTTCCCAACGACCTAAACGAAAAAAGAAAACATGGGCAGGTGTTTCAATAGGAATATCAAATGAAAAATTACCTGATGCGTCAATGGGAATTCTTCCAATTACTTCCCTTTTCTCTGAAATGAAATCACGACAGACTTCTAATGTCATGGTTTGGTTAACGCCCAGAGGAAATGAGCCCGCTATTTGAATACTCCATGTTGGAATTGTCCAGCTCAGAATACCAAACAATAAAATGAAAGCTTTTTTATTCTTCATCATACACTTTTACCACTGAAGGAAGGAACGAGGAAACATCCCCTTTATTTCGCAGTACCTCTCTAACGATCGTGCTGTGTACAAAGGCATATTGCGGATCCGTGAACATCAAAATGGTTTCAATCAAAGGGTACAAGGATTTATTCATGTGGGCAATGGATCGTTCATATTCGAAATCCCCGCCATTGCGTATGCCGCGCAACAAATAAGCCGCACCAATGGATTGGCAATAATCGATAGTTAATCCGTGAAAAGTCTCAACCCGAACATTGGGAACATGAGCAAAACTCTGTCTGCACCATTCTAATCTTTGCTCCAAAGGAAACATGTATTGCTTGGATGTATTGGTTCCAATGCCAACAACGATCTCATCAAAGAGCGGTGCGCTGC
>JBEISW010000262.1:0-3281 GCA_040375215.1 Crocinitomicaceae bacterium
TTCTATCATTAAATGTTCCCCACATCAGCGCTTATGCAATTACATTAGAGACCAGAAAATTGTTGCACCATCATCTTCAACAGGGAATTTACACTGGACAAGAAGATGAACAAACGGTTAAGGAATTTATGCATCTTCATCAAGAGCTTGACATCAATGGTTATAAGCATTATGAGGTTTCCAATTATGCCAAGCCAGGTTTTGAATCCAAACACAATCAATCTTATTGGGAGGGTCATCAATATCTAGGCATTGGCCCATCCGCTCATTCGTTTGATGGTAGAGATAGACGATACAATTTAGCCAATAATCCGCAATACATTCAATGGGTAGAAACTGGACAATGGGATAAAATAGTTCAGTGGGATAAAATGGATGAAAAGGCCAAATGGAATGAAATGTGGCTAATTGGTCTAAGAACAAGAAAAGGTGTTAACCTCCAATTGGTCAGCTCTAATGCGTTTTTCCAAAAGTCAATAGACGATAGTATTCAAAAATGGATCCGCTCAGAACATTTGATTATTCATGGAAATCATTTAACTTGCACTCCATCGGGGTGGATGATTATGGATCTTATTCTCCTGGACTTTTTCGCTGTTGAATGATAAAAGATAAAACAAAAGATGTTGGTGTGATTGATGAGTGAACAATCGGAAAAATATAACAAAGAGTTTTGGGATTTGGTCATCGTCAGTGAATCAAAATGGTGGAACATTCCTTTTAAGGAGATGTGGCGCTACCGTGATTTGTTGTGGATTTTGCTCAAGAGGGATTACAAAGCATCGTTTAGACAAACCATCTTAGGTCCACTCTGGTTTTTCATACAACCAATATTCACTACCTTGATGTATACCGTTGTCTTTAACCGTGTAGCAAAGTTGGGAACCGATGGAATGCCTCCTATTTTGTTTTATTTGTCCGGTGTAATATTGTGGAACTATTTTTCAACCAGTATCACTTCCACCTCTAGCGCTTTCATTTCTAACGCGAGCATTTTTGGAAAGGTCTATTTTCCAAGATTGATCATTCCCGTTTCTATTGTTTTGTCTAACATGATGAAGCTGATGGTCCAGTTTACTTTTTTTCTGGTTGTGTTTTTGTATTATTGGCTCAACAGGGGTTCTCAAATTCAACCAACCTGGCACGTCTTACTCTTTCCGTTTTTGTTTTTATTGATGGGTATTCTAGGTTTGGCCATTGGAATGTTGATTTCTACGTTTACCACCAAGTATCGTGATTTTCAATACCTCATCTCTTTTGGTATTCAATTGCTCATGTATGCCACACCAATAGTATATCCCAGCTCAATGGTGAAAGGTATTTGGCATGATATATTGGTATTAAATCCAATGACAGGAATTGTGGAAGGATTCCGTTATTCATTCTTGGGTACTGGCTCTTTTCAATGGGGAATGATTGGGTATAGTTTTGTTTTTTCAATACTCTTATTGGCAATTTCTGTTGTATTATTTAACAAAGTGGAAAAGAAATTCATGGACACCGTATAATCATGTCAGATATTGCTTTAAAAATAGAAGATGTTAGTAAGCTGTACCGATTGGGATTGGTTAGCACAGGGTCTTTTGTACATGATTTTCAGCGGTGGATGCACCGGATACAGGGTAAGGAAGATCCATTTATGAAGATAGGTCAAGTCAATGATAGGACTAAAAAAGCGGAAGGTGATTTTGTCTGGGCATTGAAAGACATTGACTTTGAAGTAAAGAAAGGTGAGACATTGGGAATTATCGGTCGGAATGGGGCAGGAAAATCAACATTGCTCAAATTGTTATCAAGGGTTACTCAACCTACTACAGGGAATATTAAAGTGAATGGACGCATTGCATCACTTCTTGAAGTGGGGACGGGTTTTCATCCAGAACTCACAGGAAGGGATAACATCTTTTTAAATGGTGCCATATTGGGGATGAGGCAAGCTGAAATCAAAAGGAAGTTTGATGAAATTGTTGCATTCAGTGGAGTAGAGCGCTATATCGACACTCCTGTAAAGCGATACAGCAGTGGAATGTATGTGCGATTGGCTTTTGCTGTAGCTGCTCATTTGGAAAGCGAGATATTAATCATTGATGAAGTTTTAGCAGTTGGGGATGCTGATTTTCAACGAAAGTGCTTGGGAAAAATGGATCAGGTAGCCAAGGGAGAAGGGCGAACCGTTTTATTTGTTAGTCACAACATGGCTGCGGTTAAATCATTGTGCTCGCAAGGTTTGGTAATAGAACATGGAATGAAGTCTTTTCAGGGCGATGTCTCTCAAGCCGTTTCTTATTACCTTAAAGGAGGCGCTGATGTTCACCATTACCGTAGTTTTGATTTTGTCAATCACCCTGATTTCATCTTAAACCACATCAATATTCATCATCCTGGTGAAGAAAGATCTGATATATTGGATGAAAAAAGGGATATTCATTTTACAATTGATTTTCAAGTGAGGTCTGAAGACATTAGTCACTTGACATTTCATTTGTATGATGAATCTGGAGAGCCCGTTTTTTCGTTTGCTTCAACACCAATTTCATTAAGGATAGGTGAGAATAATGTGACATGTATATTTCCCGCATTATTCTTGCAAACAGGGACTTATTACGTATCGCTTTATGTTGTTACGAAGAACAATAAATGTCTGATTGTAGAAAAAGATGTGATATCTTTCTTAGTATCCGATGGCGGAAGAGATTTCGGCTCTTATATGGGAAGAGAACCTGGATCAATACGTCCAAAATTCAATTGGATTTCTTCAAATTTGTAGCAAACATCTCGTTTGTTAACCGTTCGCCTATATTTACCTTGTAGGACTGAAGAGAACGGATTATATTAGCATCAACGCAGTGAAAGGTTAAAGAATGATTCCCGTTACCAAAACTTATTTTCCCCCTATAGAAAAGTACCATGCGCAATTGGAGCGGATTTGGTCTAAAGGTTGGTTAACCAATCGGGGAGATTTGGTAAAGGAATTAGAGTCTCGGATAGAGCATAGCCTGCAATGTTCACCATTGTTAATCATGAACAATGGAACCATCCCAATTCAAATAGCTTTGAAGTTATTGGCAAAAGGAGGTGAGGTGATTACCACACCATTTAGTTATGTTGCAACAACTTCTTCTATTTTATGGGAGGGATGCATTCCAGTGTTTGCTGACATTGATGAGAATTCTTTGACCATTGATGTAGAAGAGATTAAAAAGAAAATTACTGATAAGACAACATGCATTCTTGCCACTCACGTATTCGGAAATCCATGTGATATTGAAGGGATAGAACAA
>JBEISW010000127.1:0-6479 GCA_040375215.1 Crocinitomicaceae bacterium
GCAACCGATGAATACCGGTAAAAGAAGCATTGTTATCAATGAAGTACTTCCCGACCCTGAACCCGCAACGCTGTCCGGCAAAAGTGAATTCATTGAACTTTACAACAACACCTCGGATAGCATTTGGTTAAAAGATTGGACATTGTACAATACAACAACAGCGCATCTATTGCCAGAAAGATTCATTGAACCCAATGCATTCATTATCCTTTGTCAATCAGATGACACTATTTTCTATGAATACAATAGATGGGGATTGGAAAGCTTTTCAGCATTGACCAATACCGGAGACAGCCTCACCTTATGCGCTCCTGATGGTAGCATTGTTGATGTCTTTCAATACAACATGGAGACTTATCAAAATACAAACAAGACAGATGGTGGGTGGTCATTGGAACAGCGCAATCCTGCATTGCCCTGCTCTGGAAATTTCAATTGGTCTGCTTGCATCAGCACCAGCGGCGCAACACCAGGAAGACCCAATTCGATTTTAGATTCTTCGTTTCATGCCCCTCCTCCGCAGCTCACCGATTGGGGTTTGAGTAATGATCAGCGTCTTTTCCTTTGGTCCAATCTACCCTGGGAGCAGGACAGTATGGTTCTTCAACAAGATAATGAACTGCTCTCCATTCCTTGCCAATCATCCAGCGACAGCTTGATTCTTCAACTCCCTGACTATGCAGAAAACACTATTCTGAGGATTGATTCCATTTCATTCTGCGCCAAATCCATTCCTGTTGAAATAGAAATTAATCTTCCCATCGTTGAAACTTTCTCAGGTCAAAAGATTCTACTCAATGAAGTGCTTTTTGATCCTAAGGAAGGTCAAATCCCATTTATTGAACTATACAACAACAGTGATCAAAACATTGCCTTGGATCAACTGTGGATTGAAAACCAAAGTGGGACACTCTACGGTATTCAACGCCATCATCATTTTATTCGTGCTCATGACAGAATTGCTTTGACCGAAAATCCAATCCCTATTCAATGTTCGTCAGAAAATGTGCATCTGGTAAATCAACTTCCCTACATGACGATTGAAGAAGGTACCATTTACTTGGGCTATTCTTTCTACAAAATAGATACCTTGATTTACCAAGACAGCATGCACCATCCTTACCTCATCGATACAGAAGGAGTATCGTTAGAAAGGGTAGAAGGAGATTTAACCAAAGAAACTTGGCTATCTGCAAGCTCCAGTGAAGGAAGTCAAACGCCAGGTTGTCCCAATTCGCAACAATGGAATTATGTATTGGACGAAATCCAATTTCAATGCAAACCAGAATACTTCAGCCCCAACCAAGATGGTTACCAGGACATCATCGCGTTTTCCTACCAAGGAAAACAAGCTGGGGTAGAGGCCAAGCTCAGCATACTCTCGTTGGATGGTTATGAAATGAAAACCATTGCCAATGGGGGTTGGCAAGGCAATGACGCACAGTGGACTTGGGATGGAACGGACAATTTCAATGGCCTTTGTCCACCTGGACTTTACTATGCCCTATTGGAAGTATGGACAGGACAAAGCACACGTGCTCTCAAGACCATTAAATCCTTTGTACTTTCGCCATGAAACATGTATCTACACCAAACACCTCGGTTGATTCGTGCATTGGGCACAGATTTTTTTTGGCGCATCCCGACCGAAAACAAAGAGGTTTTCTTGACTTTTGATGATGGGCCAACACCCATCATTACAGAAAAGGTGTTGGACCTATTGTCGCAATACCAGGCCAAAGCAACATTCTTTTGCATTGGCAAAAATGTAGACAATCATCCACAACTGTTTCAAAGAATTTTGGACGAGGGCCATCAAATAGGCAACCATACCCAAAACCATAAAAATGGCTGGAAGACTGGGTATGCGCAGTATTTGCGGGATGTTCTCACTGCCAAAAAGAACAATCCTTCCACCTTGTTCAGACCGCCATATGGACAAATCAGTCGGACACAAACCAAAGCATTGTTGAAGCATTATTCCATCATCATGTGGGATGTGCTGACCGGAGACTTTGATGCCTCCATGTCGGTTGAAACCTGCATTGATAAGGTGTTGCAACTCACCAAACCCGGATCCATCATCGTATTTCACGACAGCCTCAAAGCCAGTCCCATCCTATTACAAACCCTTCCTGCGGTGTTAGAAGCGCTTAGTCAAAAAGGGTATCAATTTTCATCCATTCAACCACACCATGTACGTCGCTCCTAAAAAACACCTGGGTCAACACTTTTTGATCAATCCACAAATCGCCGCTGACATTGCCCAAGCATTAACCGGTTTTGGAGGCTATAAAAAAATCCTAGAAATTGGACCAGGGACCGGAGCATTGACCCAACATCTATTGGCATTGCCTTATGAAACGCATGTTGTAGAAGTAGATCAGCAATCCATAGTGTATTTGCACTTGCATTATCCCCAACTGAAAAACCGCATCCATTCGGCTGACTTTCTCAGGATGAATTTGGAAGAGTTCTCTAAAGAGCCCATTGCTGTCATTGGAAATTTTCCTTACAACATCTCGTCACAAATATTATTTCATGTTTTGGATTTCAAAAACCACGTTCCAGAATTGGTAGGCATGTTTCAAAAAGAAGTTGCCCTTCGCGTGGCCAATGGGCCCGGGACCAAAGATTACGGCATTCTCAGCGTATTGATTCAGGCTTGGTACGATGTAGAGTATTTGTTCACTGTTCATGAAAATGAATTCAATCCGCCGCCCAAAGTAAAAAGCGGAGTCATCCGCATGAAGCGAAAAGACAATACATCACTGGGTTGTAACGAAGCACAATTTATTCAGTTGGTTAAATTGGCCTTTAATCAACGCAGAAAGACATTGCGCAACTCCATCAAAAGTCTCATTGCCCACAAAAATTGGGAACATGAAATTCTCCAGAAACGACCAGAACAATTGGGGGTTGCAGAGTTTATATGGCTCACCAACGAAGTTTTTTCCTAAGGAAATTCATTGTCCACTATGGGGGTATCGTTACCTTTGAAGCATGAGTATGGTTACCTTGAATGAATTCATCATGGAGCGTCAAGCGGACTTTCCGTTTGCGTCTGGAGATTTGAGTAGATTGTTAGCGGACATTAGCATTGCTGCTAAAATCATCAATCACAAGGTAAACAAGGCCGGCCTTCAAGATATCTTGGGAGCAGAAAGTACTACCAATATTCAAGGCGAGACACAAATGAAACTGGATGTTTTCTCCGATCAGGCCTTACTCAATGCGGTGAAATGGGGCGGCCAAGTTTGTGGCGCGGGAAGTGAGGAAAATGAAAAGTATTTTGCTTTTGATTTAGAACATTGCCGGAAAGCCAAATACGTCATCCTCTTTGACCCTTTGGATGGCTCGTCCAATATTGATGTCAATGTCAGCATTGGAACCATATTTTCTATTCACAGAAGAAAAAGCTCTCTCGGTGATTTGGCCAATGTCAATGATTTTCTGCAGAAAGGCTCTGATCAAGTCGCTGCAGGTTATGTCATTTATGGATCCTCCACCATGTTGGTGTACACCACAGGGCATGGTGTCAATGGATTTACTTTGGAGCCAAGCATCGGAGAATTCTGCTTGTCACATGCTGATATGAAATTTCCAGAGACCAGCACCATGTACAGCATCAATGAAGGCAACATGGCCAGTTGTTCCAAAGGCGTGCAAGCTTACGTGAACTACTGCAAGAGCGTTGACAAAAAGAACAACTTACCATACACAGCCCGATACATTGGGTCCTTGGTAGCAGACTTTCACAGAAACCTCATCAAGGGAGGAATTTACATTTACCCCGGTACCAAAAAAAATACAGAAGGAAAATTGCGCCTGCAATATGAGTGCAATCCTTTGGCCTTCATCGCTGAGCAAGCAGGTGGAAAGGCCTCTGATGGCAAGAATAGAATTCTGGATATCCAACCCAAAGATTTACACCAACGAACTCCCTTTTTCATTGGACCTGTTAAAATGGTTGAAAAGGTGGAAGAATTTATCCGTGAATTAGATATCTAATCATTGGACGAATCTATATTTGCATCAATTCCAATTTTGTGAAAAATCCATTGGTCATTATACCCACTTACAACGAAAAAGAAAACGTTGTAAACATGATTCAAACCGTCATGAATTTGTCCATGGCGTTTGATATTTTGTTCGTGGATGATGGTTCGCCTGATGGAACCGCACAATTGATACAAGAACAACAATCCGTTTTTCCCGATAGAATTCACCTACTCCAACGGACAGGTAAATTGGGCTTGGGAACGGCCTATATCGCAGGATTCCGCTGGGCCATTGCTGAAAAATATGATTACATCTGTGAGATGGATTGTGATTTCTCACATACGCCTCAAGATCTTATACGTTTGGTTGAAGCTTGCCAAAATGGAGCGGACATGAGCGTGGGTTCTCGTTACACCAAAGGCGGCGGCGTAGTGGATTGGCCTTTGAAAAGAAGAATCATGAGCAGAGGAGCGGGCATCTACGTCAACTTGATTTTAGGCTTGGGCGTACAAGATGCCACTGCAGGTTTTGTTTGTTATAAAAGACAAGTTCTAGAAACCCTTGATTTGGGAGGTATCCAATTTATAGGGTACGCTTTTCAAATAGAAATGAAATACAAAACCAAGCGCAAAGGATTTGCCATCAAGGAAGTTCCGATAGTGTTCAAAGACCGCATCTTAGGAAAAAGTAAAATGAGTCTAAATATTTTCAATGAAGCCTTTATTGGTGTATTGAAAATGCGTTTAAACGGTTAATATGAAAACTTTAATCAAAAATATCACTGTTGTCAATGAAGGCAACATGGTATTGGCTGATGTGATTTTGGAAAATGAAATCATCGCTGACATTTGTCCTGCCAATAGCATTTCCAGCGAGCAATTTTCGAATGTGATTGATGGAACCGGAAAACACCTATTGCCTGGTTTGATAGACGATCAAGTTCATTTCAGAGAACCCGGCTTGACGCACAAAGGAGAAATTTATACCGAAGCCAAAGCCGCAGTAGCCGGGGGAATCACCAGCTATATGGAAATGCCCAATACAATCCCCAATACCGTCACTTTTGAGGAATTGGAAAAGAAGTACCAAAGGGCAGCTGAGGTATCATTGGCCAACTACTCATTTTACATGGGCGCCACGCAGACCAACGCGCATCTGATGGGTGACATTGACATTAAAAATGTATGTGGTGTTAAAATATTCATGGGGTCATCTACTGGAAATATGTTGGTGGACAATGAGGAAAGCCTCAATGCCATTTTCAAAAATGCCAAGACCTTAATTGCCACCCATTGCGAAGATGATAAAATGATTGCCAACAATTTGGAACGCATTCAAAAACTATTTCCTGAAGGTATTCCTGTTGCACAGCATCCCATCATTCGCGATGCCGACGCTTGCTATGCATCATCATCTAAAGCCATCTCATTGGCCAAAAAACATGATGCGCAGCTGCATATACTCCACATCAGCACCGCCAAGGAAATTGACTTATTTACCAATGAAGACTTAAAAAACAAACGAATTACCGCTGAGGCGTGTGTCCACCATCTTTGGTTCAGCGATGCAGACTATGCAACATTGGGAAGCAGAATAAAATGGAATCCCGCTGTAAAAAGTGCAAACGATCGTGCAGCCATTCGTCAAGCTTTAAAAGATGGGTTCATTGATGTGTTGGCCACGGATCATGCGCCGCATACCATGGAAGAAAAGGCCAACGCTTACGGTTCTTGTCCCAGTGGTGGGCCTTTGGTACAACATGCCCTTCCAGCATTATTGGAGATGTGCCATCAAGGTGTTTTCAGTCTAACTGAAGTGGCTCAGAAGGCAAGTCACAATGTTGCTCTATTATACAACGTGGCCAATCGTGGATTTATTAGAAAAGGATACCAAGCCGATTTGGTTATGGTTGATCTTAACACCACTTGGCTCGCCACAGATGACAACAGTTTGTACAAATGCAAGTGGACCCCTTTCCACAATACTTTGTTCCACAACAAAATAGAGCGGACATGGATAAACGGACGATGCGTATACAACAACGGCCAATTTGATGAGCAAGTAAAAGGTCAACAACTCACCTTCCAACGATGAAAGCCTCTTGTATACTCCTGATTACATTACTGTTTGCTGCCTGCAGCAATGAGTCTAGCCAAGAAAAAGCCAAAATGAATATCAAACAAACAGCGGAGGTAATGACTGAACTTCGTTTGGCCAACGCTGCATACAATCTTTACCACAATCAGATGGCTGAGAAAGATCGTGCGTGGTCACCTTACCAAACAGAAATCTTTCAACGGCTTAAAGTACAACCAGCGGATTTTTCATCCTCCTTAAAAATTCACTCTCAAAACCCAGATAGCATCTTATTGATGGATAGTTTAATCTTGGAAAAATTAAAAATCAAATCAAGGAAGGAGATTGAGCCAAGCATTGATGCTCATCATCCCATAAAAAAATACAAGAGACAAATCCAC
>JBEISW010000358.1:0-1905 GCA_040375215.1 Crocinitomicaceae bacterium
CACAGTCCTTGAAGAAATGGCTCCTGCCTTTGACAATTTAAAACATGAAGAGGTAGTTGAAGGTTGGCAACACTACCGTGATTTCTGCAACAATTACCATGAAGTGGAGGAATCTGAGAAGGATGAAATTCGCTCTTATCATCAAAAAGTAACCGCTTTGAATTTGACGGTGAAAGAGACCGAAATGTTTTTTAAAGTGCGAATGAAGGATTGGTTTTTTTGGTTGGTTGAGTTTATTCCAGGGCGATTGGGTCGTTTGCTTTATGGACCTTTGTCTTTCTTTACTGAGAATTTTATCAAGAAGAATGTTCAAGACGAGTTGTTTTATAATTCAATTCGGTATGCCTTTTTTACGTTCTTATCTCCGTTTTACACTTTGCTGATCTGGGGTGTTTTGCTTTCTTTGTTGCCTATAGCAGGCCTTATGAATCAATTGATGCTATTGGCTGTTTTGATTTCGCTGGGACTATTCTCAATTTCTTGGTCCAGGTACAATTTGAAAATTGCAGCGGTATTTAAGGTGAATCGCATGAAGAAGAATCATGCTGAACATTGGAATGAATTGGTATCAATAAGAAACAATTGGAGGAAGAGATATGAAAAGTAATATTGCACGTGTAAATGGCATGCAGCACATCGGCCTAGCGGTGAGTGACATGGACAAGTTTTTGCCTTTGTATAGAAAGTTGTTTGGTTTGGATATTCCGTTTTTTGATTCTATTCAGCCAGCACCATTAATGGATGTTTATACCCATCAAAAAACCATCACCAAGCGCGCAAGTATGGTGTTGAATCTTCAAGGAGGCTGTGCCATTGAAGTTATTCAACCGACGTCCTTTAAAGCTAGACCCAATTTGAATGCCTTTGAACTGGGTGATATTGGAATCAATTTTATCCATTTTAAATCGAGAGATGTACACCGTGCGCATGCGCATTCCAAAGAGCTGGTAAGCCATGTGGAAGATGTTCACTCAAGACCAGATGATCGACCTGCTTTTTACTTGCAAGATCCTGACAGCAACTGGTTCCAAATTACTTCTGATGATCGATGGTATACCAACAGCGGGCATTCTGTAGGTGGTGTAATGGGTTGTGCCATTGGTGTGAGCGACATCAGCCAATCTATGAAGTTGTATGCAGATATTTTGGGTTTTGATCAAGTGGTTTATGATACAACGGGAGTGTTTGAAGAATGGAAAACACTACCTGGTGGAAATGCTACTTTCAGGCGTGTTCTTTTAACTCCTAGTCAACCTACAGGTGGAGGCTTTGCCAAAGTCACGGGCAACAATCAAATTGAATTGATTCAAGTATTGTCTCGTCAACCAAAAAAAATATTCAAAGGAAGAATCTGGGGTGATTTGGGTTTTGTGCATTTGGGACTGGACGTTAAAGGAATGAAAACATTGGAGAAGAATTTGAGCGCAAAGGGATTTCCTTTTACTTGTGATAGTCAGAATGCTTTGAGCATGGGCAATACCAAGGTGCATTGTGTTTATATCGACGACCCAGATGGTGTTTTAATTGAAATGATTGAGGTGTATAAAGTTCCCATCATGGAGAAATGGGGAATATTTCTGAATGTAGAAAAGAGAGATCCCTTGAAACCACTGCCTGATTTTATGCTAAAGGCATTACGCTTTAGCAGAATCAAGGATTAACGGGCAGATTGTTTGCGGAGTATTTTTTGAAAAAGACTCGGAAAGTATTGGTGAATCCATAAGGCCTTGAGTTCTTTGCCACCTACACCGAATTCAGTTTTTTCTTTGTCAATACCCTGTAAGATTTGCTGCGCACACAATGAAGCACTTATTCCTTGCTGTTGATTGCTGTCCATCTCACCAGTTGCTTTACCACTAACATCTAAGGCATTTTTTGAAATATCAGTTGCAATAAATCCAGGGG
>JBEISW010000314.1:0-2665 GCA_040375215.1 Crocinitomicaceae bacterium
CAAAAGAAATGCAAATGTTACTTGCGTGATTTACACCGAGCGCATCACGCCTGAAATACAATTGGATTTAGAAAAACACAACATGTAATATTCACCCATTGAGATCCGCATTCTGAAAAACACGCACGACAGATTCCTCATCATTGACAACAATGAATTGTATCATCTTGGAGCGTCATTGAAAGATTTGGGGAAACGTTGGCTTGCGTTTTCTCGTCCCGATGCTTCGGGAGGATGGTTTTTTGGATGAGGTGTTGGCACGATTGAAGTGACTCTCTTTCCCATTCTGTTTCTGTGTCTCGCTCTGAAAAAACTACCTTGCACAGACAGCGAAGCCCGACGGTGCTGAAAGAGACCACCCCGTCCCTTTGGGACACCCCTCCTTTCTCTCACTCCGTTCGAGTAGGAGGGGATATTTTAAACATTCCCGCTCTGATTCTCTTTCTCGCTCTAATGGTTTCCCCATCACCTCACTTCTTCATTACCTCATTCCTTCATCACCTCATCACTCAAAACAAAAAAGAGAGCCGAAGCTCCCTTTTCCAATATGCTGTTTGAAGATCTTACCCTTCGTTAACTACTTCAAAATTAACTGAAGCGGTTACCTCTTTGTGCAATTTCACTTTGGCTTCGTATGCACCCAACATCTTGATGTGCTCTTCTACCAAACTGATGCTCTTGCGATCAATGTTGTGTCCTTCTTTGGCAAATGCCTCAGACAACTGAATGGTGTTGATGCTTCCAAAGATTTTACCTGTGTCAGATGCCTTGGTAGCAATCTTCAAAGTCAATGCAGACAACTTCTCAGCCAAAGTTTGGGCATCTGCCAAAATTTTGGTTTCCTTGTGTGCGCGTTGCTTTAAATTCTCTGCCAACATCTTGCGGGCGCTCTCTGTTGCCGCTACTGCATATCCACGTGGGATTAAATAGTTGCGTGCATAACCAGGCTTTACATTGACTACCTCATCTTTGGCACCCAATTTTTCAATGTTTGATTTTAGAATAACTTCCATGATTGTTCCTCCTGATTATTTCAACATATCACCTACGAAAGGCATCAAGGCCAAATGACGGGCTTTCTTGATAGCTTGCGCAACTTTACGCTGGTTCTTTAATGATGTTCCAGTAAGACGACGAGGAAGGATTTTTCCTTGCTCATTACAAAGCTTCAACAAAAAGTTGGCGTCTTTGTAGTCGATATACTTGATACCCGACTTCTTGAAACGGCAATACTTGGCTTGCTTAGTCTCAATCTCGATGGGATTTAAATAGCGAATTTCTCCATTTTCACTCATTGTGTTCAATTTTAGACGTTCAACTTACTTTTTTTCTGCCTTATTGCGGCGAGACTCCGCGTAAGTCACATGATACTTGTCCATGTGGGTGGTCAAAAAGCGCAAAATGCGCTCATCTCTGCGGAACTCCGTTTCAAACGGGTTGATAACATCTCCAGCAGCTTCGAACTCCAACAAGTGGTAAAATCCGGTTGTTTTCTTTTGGATAGGGTAAGCCAATTTTCTCAAGCCCCAATTCTCCTCGTGCTTGATGGTAGCGCCCTTTCCTTTCAAAAACTTTCTGAATTTGTCCACTGTTTCCGTTGCCTGATCATCAGACAACACGGGAGTCAAAATGAAAACAGTTTCGTAACGATTCATTTGTTTATTGATTTTAAAAATTTTAAGGACTGCAAAGATAATCTTTTTTTCTTAACTGCCAAATTTTCAACTATTTCGTTACATGGAACCACCCTGACCCTTGATAAGGAATGTAATCCAATCCCTCTCCCTGGTACTCATAATAGTATACTCCTGCAGCTGCATCTTTTGGATCCCAATAATCGTAAGGAATCATTCGGTACTCATTGCCCTTCTCTATTGTTCCTACCAAACCACCCCATCGGTTAAAGATGTTGACATGCCAGTCACGCATGTATCGGTTGGGGACAAAGAAAACATCATTGAATCCATCACCATTGGGCGAAACCACATTGGGAATCTCACCCATTGCACAAAACGTTGTGGTATCATCACATCCCAATTGAGATTCAGCATAGGTCTCTACAAACAAAGTATCAGAGGCATAACACCCATCAAACTCTGCGATTACCTCCAGGGTATAGCTGCCTGGATTTTCGTAGAAGTGGTATACGGTATCTTGTGTCGGGGCGTTATAGATATCTGTGGTATCATTGAAATTCCAATTTAAAACGGGCACATTGCTAATGGCGACAAAGGAAGTGAGCAGCGGATAGTATCCTCCCACCGCTCCTTCAATTTCAATATGCCAAGGGTTGGCATATACTATTTCAACATAAGGTTGATGAACAATGATGACAATTTCATCGACATCCATACACCCATTGGCGTCTATTCCATAGGCTTGAACAACGGTACTGATAGTAGGTTGAAAAGTGTAGGTTGGTGAAGTTTCTGCATTGGGCCAAATGGCATTGGGCACTCCCAAAAGTGATAACGTGATGAATTCGCCAATACAAATGGAAGAATCTGGTGTTATGATCTCCGTAATAGGCTCTGGATGAACGATAACCTCAATGCTTGTAGGTTGTGACACACATCCCAGGGCATTTGCTGAAAAATTGTAAAAACCGGATTGATTCACCTGCGCATTGTTCAGTACTAGTGCACCACCTGTGCCTGTCAATCCC
>JBEISW010000139.1:0-6187 GCA_040375215.1 Crocinitomicaceae bacterium
ACTCACTGCCATCTTGCGCATGGCCAACTCTTTGGCAAACTCAATGAATACACGATGGGCCTGGGTAAAGATGAAACGGTCTTCAAATGATTTGTGAACGATATTTCTTCTGGCCATACCATTGATCAATGTTCTTCTGCTATCTGCATCTTTCAATGCTTTATTGCTCTCAATCAAATCGATAAAAGAACTGTTCTCAAAAAAACGATCAATTTCCTCATAATTGAACTCATGATAGTCCATCATTTCCATAAAATTCTGTCCATCCTTGTCCAACTCATAACACAATACAGCTATAAATATGCTCACGTCACGCGAAAAATTTTCCTGGGTATCCTTGGACAATAAATAACAGAACTCAGGCTTCACATTGAGATCCAAATCAAAACTGATTTTGAAAAACTCATTGTAAAACTTGTCATTCTCTTTTAAAGAATTGTAGTGATCTTCATTGCTTAAAATAAACTTTCCTCCCATGAGGTCTTCAACTATTCTTCTATGGTGCGTAGGGTATACCATGCTTAAATTTTTGCGGGGTTATCAATTTTAATTTTGGGTAGATTAATGCGCGCATTAAGGGTTTCGATCACCGTGCGCTCATCCTTCTTGGGAAACTCAACGTTCAATTGTTCATCAAACAAGAGTCCTGTAATGGCAAAGAATTTTTCAGTTTCAATGTTCGGAAATTCTTTGAGCAACATCTTGGAACACCAGCCAAAGAAATCCTTTACTGGCAATTCAGCATTCAATTGTCCCATGAAAACTTCACGATCAAAAATCCATTTGTCAAATTGGGTATCTACTTCCTCATAGTAAACAGCCTCTTGGTGCTCAAACTGTTCAAAAAATTCTTTGACCTTAAACAGCATATCCTTGGCATACACCATGGTTCTAGAACCTTTGAGCAATGGGGGAGTTTCCACTTTGTAAGGATTGCGCAGGAATTCAATGAAACCAGTTAGTATCAACGATTCAGTTCTAATGCGTTCCAATAATGGCAACAACTCATTGGTTAAAATCTTGGATTGTCGCAACAAGTCTTGGTTGGTTTGAATCAATTGCATGTACAATTTCTCGAACTCTGTTCTGATGGTTTCATCGCCAAAATCCAATCGCTTGCGGTTGGCATATTCACTCACCTCCAAAAGCTTGCTGGTGACAGATTCAGAATGGTTAACATCCAAAATCTTGTTCAACGGCAAGATGTAATACTCAATCCAGAATGAAGCCTTATGTACTTTCTCACGATACTCAACGCGTTCAATATTCGATTTCAAATCGCGGGTTTCACTGAGCAAACGAAAAGCATTGCGCTCTACCAAATCAACAAACTCGCGAATTTGATGCGAGATGTTCTTTATACGTTCCTGAAGAATTTCGCGATCATGGTTTTCACCCAAACGAATCTTCATGTAAAGCTCAGCGATGGCCCCTTTGTATTTCTCAATGGTTTCCGGTAAGAGTGGTTTGAACTCAAACAACAAAAATTCCATCATCTTGAAATACACATCGCGCATTTCAAAATCACCTCCTATGCTTCGGACAATGCGATACTCCTTGAGCTTGCCAACGATGTTTTGTTGTCCATGCTTTTTGACAATCATGTCAAAAGCTTCTTTGGAAATCAAACCATCATGAGCTTGGAACTCAAAAAGATCTCGCACCACATCAAAATAGGTGTGCAAGAAATTTAGGATGGTCCGTGGTTCTGCTTTAATCATTTTCGGCTATTTCGCTGGTTTCAATCAAATGAAATTTTAGTTTCACCTCTTCCAATGATTCAATGAGAGAAGGGTTGTATTCAAAATTATTGTCCAATGTTGTCATCAGTTCAAAAGGTTTAATTCTTCACGTCTTACGGCATGTTGACGATCATTCAAATTGATCTTGCCTTTAGAACGGAAAATGAAATAGTATTTAGAGAATCCATCATAAGGCTGCGGAGCCGCAAAGATGGGCAAGTAGTTGTGTTCCTTACAGAATTGCACCAACTGTGGTCGGTTGTGCTCATCGATGGTTCCAATCTCATCAATGAACAAAGCAATCTTGTTTTGAGGCGAGCTAATGGCCAATCGATTAATGATGGCCATGACAATGACCAAACGAATCATACGGTCTGTGCCATCTGACTCTACTTGCTCCTTCAAATCCACACGCTTTAAAGTGCCTTTGATGTTCAAGTGCAATTCGATATCAAACAAATCTTCAAACTCAATTGTCTTTCCATTGTCTAAGTAATTGTTCAGAATCTTCAAATCCTCACCTTGTTCAAATTCAAAGGCCAATTGTGAAGTAAGGTTTTCAATAGAAGAAATTCTTTCCAAGTCAAACAATACGCGCTTGTTGTCTACCAACTCAATTCGCAAACTTTCAATGTTTGAGATGCGTGTCTTTGACAAACTATCATTGAACTTGTTGTAAACAAAGGCTTTGAACTCTTCAAATCGTTTTCTCAGGTTGTAAGCAGGATTGGCAAATTGGGTTGAAATAGATGCCAACAATCCATCGATGGATTTTTCTTTGTCTTGGATACAAGCAATTTCATCTTCAATGAATTTAATGAATTCATTCTCATCTGCTGTTGCGCTATTGGTTTTGAATCGCAGTTGATCAAATGTTCTATCCTTGGTGGCTTTTAGTGTTTCACGATCTTGGCTCACCAATTTTATCTTTTGGTAGATATCATCCAATGACTCCGTTGTATCAAAAGCAGTTGGAACAATGCCTAACATTTCTATTTCTTGCTTTCTGCGCTTCAATTCAATCAATCTTTCCTCTGACTTGCGGATATCCTCTTTCCAGGTATCCAATGCTAAAGTCTTTTCATAGATTTCTTTCTTCAACTTGCGCAATTCCTCTTCAAGAGTTTGCTTTTCTCCTTTGACCTCGCGCAATTGCTTGCCCAACTCAGAAATCTTCTTTTCTAAAGATGGCTTTTCTTTAAGCTTGCGCAACTTTTCTTTGGTAGCTTCAATGTCCTCATTGATCTTTTGCAATTCCTTCAGTGCCTTGTCCAAATGCATGGCTACAGCCCAAAGTTTTTCCAATTCAACTTTTTCTGCTTGAATCTCCGCCAACTCCTCTTTTAAAGCTTTGACAGAAGGAAGATCCTTGGAAGGTAAATCTTTGGGTAACTTAATCTCACCATCAAAAATGTTCATGGTGGCACCAACCTTGGAAATTTTCTTCTTAACCAAGTTGGAAGGTAGGGTAGCAAACTCAGGCGTAAAAATCGCATTCAATACTTTTCTTGATGCATCATCACCCGTGATCTTTTGAATCAACTGATCATCATAATTCTTGATTTGATTCTCCAAAAGTCCGATAGCACTATCCAATTTGCCCAATTTGGATTCCAATTGCTTGGTATCCAATTTTTTGTTCTCCACGGTTGTAATTCGAACCTCAGTCTCCTTGCGATTTGCGTCCAAGTTGATCAGTGCTTCTTCCAAAAATTTCTTGGTCTCAAAGGAATTGATTTCATCCAATTGGGTCTGCAATCCAATGAAATCTTTTTCTAGCATTTCTTCTTCGGTTTCCTTTTTACCAATTTCACGATTCAACTCCTCTTGACGCGGCTTCAATTTTTCATTGACATTGACCAAAGTGGTTTGGAAATTCTTTTCTTTGTCTAAACGACCAGAATCCAAATCCTGAATGACTCCGTTGTATTGTTTGTCAAAGGCATAAACCAGATCACTAACGATTTTATTTTTAGCTCTAAACAAATTCACCACCTCACGAAACTCTTCAAAATCCTTCTGTATGGACTTGATGGTTTTAATTTCCTCATTGATGCGCAACAAGTCATTGATGTCTTTCTTGTTCTTTTGCGAAAATGAAAGCCCTTCGTTCTCTCTGTTATCGGCAATGATCAACGACTCCTTGAGCGTTTTATTGGTGATCAATTTTGAATTAATCAAATAACGATAAACCTTTGAAAAGTTGTTGGATAATCCATCTGTTCTCACGCTATCCTCTAACCAAATAACTGCTTCATTGCGCTTACCACGCGCATAAACTGCGTTAAAAACTTCCGTCTTACTCTTGTACAAATACAGCTCTACTTTTTCCTCTTCCAAAGTAGTTTGAACTTCATCCCATTTGCGAATGCGCTGATGCGCTCCTTCTTTGGTGAAGAAATATTGAGAACGGTACTCGCAATTCAATCTGAAATATTCCAACTCCCCATCGCTGTCTCGCTTGACAAGAATACAATACTCGGCATCGTTCTTCTTAATCTCAAAAATGATATAACTCTGGTTATGGGTAGGGAAGTAGTGGTGAATGGTTTCTTTATCACCGCGGCGCTGACCTGAGAAAGACATCTTGGATCCGTCAACGATGAACAAGAAATTCAGGGTATAGATCAACGTCGATTTACCGACGTTGTTGGGCCCCACCAATTGCAATGAATCGCAATCATCCAAACGCATTTCTGCGTTCACATAGGTACTGGTATTGATACCAATAATTCGTGTAATCATTCCTTAAAAATTTGTTTAGGGTCGAGTTGTGACGCTCAACCTTGTAAAGCTATTCGCCTTTTTTGGTTGAGGAAAGGAGTGTTAATGAAATGGGGATAACTTGAAAAAGGCGATCCAAAAAAAGTTGAGATTGTTGAAAAAAAGAGATGAAAAAATTTGAAAAGTCTGTAAAAACTATTCAATCATTGAGCTGGAACTGCCGCAGATAAGCGCTAAATCTATGGGTTTAATCAATTTCCATTCTTCATCGGCCAATTGCGTGATGAGGTAATGACCATCGGACAATTGTACAGCAAAACCAGTTGGTTGATCAAACATGATGGTGCCGATGGGATGCGAAATATTATTATCTATGATCTTACCAGCAATGGCAAAGTATTTCTGATGCTGCATCCTAATGTGCGCATAAGCGACATCATTGGGATAAGGAAATAGATGGAGCGCCCTAACTGTTCTATCCCAGTCAACATTTGTATTGTTGGCAGATAACAATCCCCCATTTGGAACTTTGTCTTTTAAACCAAAGTACAATCTTTCACCAATCTGAACGCGAGGCGTGGTTTTACCTTCTATCCAATGAATCCAATTTTCTTCAAATAAGCGAATCCCTTCTTGAATGCATTTAACCATCAATTGTGCTGCCGTGACTTTGGACGATAATTCAAAAGTACTTTGTTCTAAAATTGCGCCGGCATCTATGGCTTCATTGACCAAATGCCAAGTTACTCCATGCTGTTGCTCTCCGTTTAGTATGACCCATGTAGGTATGTTAACACCGCCATATCTCGGTAAAGGACCATTGTGAAAGTTGATGACACCGCATTTGACCTTGGAAAGCACAATGGGCCTGAGGTATTGATAACAGTTGATATTGAAAATCCAATCGGGTTGAAGTTCATCCAAAACTTTTACATTCACTTCATCATGAATCTTGATAATGGCTGAGGAGGGAATTTGATTTTCTTCAATACAATCCAATAAAACCTTGGGTTGGACATTCTTATCCGCTTCATAGAAGACATAAGACAATTGATGCACTGTTTGATTCAACATCATCTTGATGCAATCTGCCGCCATCTTCCCATTTCCAATTACAACTATTTTCATGGACGGTTGCTCAATTTATAAAAGCCAATGATTTGATCCATTTGATAAACTGGGTCTCGTTGGTATAAAAAACAATGATAATCATTCATCGTTTCTGCAAAGTTACCCTCTGTGTATTCCAATCCGTATTCGCTAGCTGTAGCAGAGTTAAAGAACCGATAACGGTAATTGTAAATCCCTTGTTTTAACAGTGCATCGCAACGGTAAGAAGCTGAATATTCATCATAATTACAATTGAATAATTCTTTGATTCCTAAATTGGTTTGTATTTCCAGATAAAGTTTTTGTTGTGATTCATGTGCATGTTTAAAACGGAAGTGCGTCAAAAAATAATCTGCTTCTAGTGCTTGATCTGAACTGTTTTTGGTCACCCAGATATTTTTACCATTGTAATCCATCCAACTGGAATGTGCTCTTTTGTTGGATTGATCCATGGCTACAAAAACTTCTGGCCATTCTTGATTGGGTAGGGTGTGGTCAATATTGAATCCAGGTGCTGAAATATCAACCGTAGACATCATACGCCATTCATTTCCTCCGGGAAATCCTGGATTGGCATCATCAATAAAACGCCATAAATGAGGTTCTACAAA
>JBEISW010000137.1:0-6256 GCA_040375215.1 Crocinitomicaceae bacterium
ACAACAACCAATTCACACTTGGGATGTACAATTGACCTTTCAATTCAGTTGGAAATTTCACCCCAACTCTGGGCCAAAAGTTCAAGTTCATTGCTTCACTCACTAAAGTAAAAGACCCTGAAATCAGAGCCTGACTGGCTATGATGGCTGCCATAGTCGCGATAATAATACCTGGTAACAAAAACCAATCTGGCATGATGGCATAAAATGGATTGACATCATTCAAGCTCTGCTGTTGCATGATCCATGCCGCCTGTCCCATGTAATTGAGAACCAAAGCAACTTTTACAAAAATCCAGCTCACTCTGATGTTCTCTCTTCCGCAATGTCCCAAATCACTGTACAACGCTTCAGCGCCCGTAGTGCAAAGGAATACCGCTCCCAATAACCAAAATCCTTTGGGGTATTGCGTTAAAAGTTCAATGGCAAATTTTGGATTAATGGCATTCAACACCTCTGGATGATTGATAACTTGAGAAATTCCCAAGACGGCTAGCATACTGAACCACACCAACATGATGGGACCAAAGGCTGCACCTACCAACTTGGTTCCGTAACGTTGAATTACAAAAATCAAAGTCAGTATCACCAAGACAATAGGCAATACCGGAATGGAATCATTGTAAACAGAAACTCCTTCTACAGCGGATGCTACGGAAATGGGTGGCGTTATAATACCGTCACACAAAAGCGTTGCAGCGCCAATCATAGCAGGCCAAAAAAGCCATTTCCCCTTTCTTTTCACCAAAGAAAACAATGAGAAAATTCCACCCTCACCGTTGTTGTCCGCACGCAGCGTAAGAAAGATATACTTAAAGGTTGTCTGAATAGTCAACGTCCAAAAAATGCAAGAAACACCTCCGTATACCAAAACCTCGGTGATGGGTCTGTCTTGAATAATGGAACGAAGTACATACAATGGAGAAGTACCAATATCTCCGAAAATGATTCCGAGAGTGACCAACACACCAGCGGCGGTTAGTTTGTGATTGTTTGAGGCCATGGTTAAATTGTCAGACAAATGTAGTAGGACTTTGTGCTCATTATTCATCTCGACAAAAAAAAACTCATCTCAGGTTATTAACCAATACCTTTTCAAATTAATTGTCCTGAAACCTTTGAATCAAAAAGCAAGTCTTATATTTGATAGACTTTAAACCGGATTATGCTAAGATTCCTCACTTTCTCAATATTGTATTTATGTACAACATCAACTTTGATGGCGCAAGTATTGGGCAATCCCGTGTATTCAGAAACATTTGAAAACGGACTGCCCTCAGATTGGATCAGCGATGGTGCTTCTACATTGGCCAGATGGGAATACAGAGGTCCCAACACAACACCAAACAATACGGTATGCTCAAGAGGTTCATGCGGAGCGGGAACCCTACCACTCAATTCCCAGACGCTTGCCAATGGCTTCATGATTTTTGATTCCAACTATTGGGACGACAATGACACTCAATGTGGGGGATTAGGAACAGGACAAGATCCAGCTCCACATAATGCATGGATAACCTCAGCTTCCATCAACCTTTCAGGTGTTTCGAATGTTTACCTGACCTTCCAACATCAGCTCAGATCATACAGTGCTACTATCAAAGTCCTTGTTTCAAACAACGGCGGAAACACTTGGAATGAAGTTACCTCACTTACGCAAACAGGAACCATTAACTCACCCAATGTGCAATGGAAAACAGCCAACATTTCCGCATGGGCTGCCAATCAATCCAATGTAAAAATCAAGTTCCAATTTCAAGGTACCTATTACCATTGGTCAATTGATGATATCCACTTGTACATTCCCAGCTTCAACAACCTCGAAATCTCCAAGACTCAGTACACCAACTACAATGAAACCAACGCACCTTTTACTAACTTGATGTACGATAGTTATCCAACATTCATGTCCCCAACTGTGCTTCCCAACGCTACTGTTACCAACTTGGGAACAAATGTGCAGAATAATGTTGTCGTCAATTGTAAAGTCAATGATGTCGTTTCAAATACAAATATTTATGACCAATCAACTAACCCCGTCAATTTACAAAGTGGCCAATCTATAAACCTATCCACCTCGTCACTCAATATCAGCGCCAATCCCACAGATTACCAGGTAACTTTTAATGTCTCTCAAACAGAAACGGATGAGAATCCCAGCAACAACAGGGATACACTTGATTTTTCCATTCACCCTTATCGCCTGGCTTTAGACGAAGGAGTAACAGACAATATTTATAACGTCAATTCCATCTACCCCAATTCAACAACTTCCCAAATCGGAACGCTATTCCCCATTCCTTTCAACTCCACCAAAAGTATTCACTCAATAGAAGTTGCTATTGGCGCGGGAACAGCTCCAGGAACCGTGATTCAAGGCTTCCTCTACATCCCAACAATGGATTCCATTTTGGCGACGACAGAAACATATACTGTAAATCTTGCGGACATCAATCAAATTGGTGAAAGTAAATTCATCACACTTCCGCTAGCAGCGCCCCTTCCCATCAATGCCGCTACTCTTGATTACCCCAGCATTTTACTGGACACTATCACCAATGAAACGATGGCCAATCCATACAATGGCATCATCGCAGCCATGGTCAGAAACCAAAATACTGGATCACCGCTGTATTTAGGACGCAGCGGTAGGGCACCAGAAGGAACTACATTTCTCCACTACCCAGATGAAAATGATTTGTATTTCCTTTTACGTATTCCTATGGTCAGACTCAAACTATTCAACAACAATACAACTTCTGGATGTACTGATCCATTGGCCATGAACTACGATGCATCAGCCGTTCATGATGATGAATCGTGCGATTACCCCGGTTGTACGCAAGATCAATATGACAATTATGATCCAGAGGCCAATTGGGATGATGGTTCCTGCGGATATGAAGGTTGCATGGACCCAATAGCAGACAACTACAACCCCAACGCCACTATCATGGTTCCATGCGAGTACACCGGCTGTATGAATCCCGATGCCGATAACTACGACCCCACCGCTACTACCGATGATGGAACATGTTCATTTACTGGATGTACTGATATCAATGCCGACAACTATGACCCATTGGCAACAGCTGACGATGGAAATTGCATTTACTTAGGCTGTACTAATCCAAATGCTTCCAATTATAACCCCTCCGCTAATCAAGATAACGGCTCCTGTATCATTTATGGCTGCACCAATGTAACTGCAGACAACTACAATGCCGCTGCCAATACTGATAACGGAACTTGCATCATCAGCGGCTGCACCGATCCAAACGCAGACAATTTCAACAATGAGGCAAACGTAGATGATGGATCCTGTTATGTCATGGGCTGCATGGATCCCGTTGCATTTAATTACAACCCAAATGCTACCCTAGAAAATGGAAGCTGTATTTACGAGGGCTGCACTGATTCGCAGGCCAGCAACTTTGACCCCAACGCAGATATCAATGACGGTTCATGCATTTATCCAGGCTGCACTGACCCCAATGCCGACAATTATGACCCCGGCGCCAATCAAGACGATGGAACCTGCTTCTTTATGGGTTGCATGGATCCTGAAGCTGACAATTATGATCCTCAAGCCACCATCGAAGACAATTCATGTCTTTATTATGGCTGCACAGACCCAACCGCATTGAACTTTGACACAACAGCCAATTTCAACGATGGGTCTTGTGTATTCCTTACTGCCAATATCTTTTCAAGTGATATGAATGGTTGCGCTCCATTCACCATCAACGTCATCAATCAAACTTTGGTTTACCCGGAAAGCGAGTGCGTCTTCATCATTTCAACCGGAGATACCCTCAATGGATGTGTAACCGATTTTGACTATACTTTTAACGAACCAGGAACTTACTCCATCACCTATAATTATTACTACGATGGATTTTTGTCTTCTTTTACAATGAATAATATTGAGGTATATCCTCTTCCAAACATCCCCGTATTATCCTACAACGCATCTACAGGCACATTAAACACATCTGGATACTCGGTTGGAAATAGCATTCACTGGTTCATAGACGGAGCACCTATTAATGCCACAACCACTAATCCAAACTACAACAACCAAAGCAGTTTTTCATTTTATAGCGGTAACTTCACCTCCACTATCACCAATAACAGTACTGGGTGTATTTCTGAATCTGAACCATTGCTCGTTATTCAACCCAAATTTACCATCACTGACAATACCACTTGCATGGACGACGAGGTGAACATTCAACTCTTCCCTATCAATTTAGCCAATACCGACTGCTCCGTCAATTGGGGTGATGAAACCGTTGAAAATGTGACTTCAGCAGCCACGCACCTGTACAGCAGCAGCGGAACTTTTGATATCACCGTAAATTGCAACAACAATGGTACAGAAGGATTCTATACACTACCCATTGAAATCCTGCCCATCCCCAATATTCCAATTGTATCATACAACAACGGAATATTAACCATGGACAATTATACTGCCGGAGAAAGTTTGGTTTGGCAAATAGAGAACATCAATATCCCCAACTCCAATAACCCAACCTTTCAAACCTTCATCAACAACAACTATCAAAATGGGACCTATAATCTAATGGCTACCAACAGCCAAAGTTGCACCTCTATCTCAGAAGATTTCTATGTCATTCAACCCTACTTCAACATTGCTCAAGATGAAGGTTGTCAAAACGAAAACATTGTATTTAACAACAACACCAATGTATACCAAAGTACATACTGCGAATGGACTTGGGGGGATGGAACTTTTGCCAGTGATTTCTATGATACCCATTCCTATGCGACACCCCAGGATTACACGGTCACCCTCACTTGTAACTACGCCAATACCAGTATGAGCTATAGCCAATCCATCACCATACATCCCAGTCCTAACATTCCCTCCATTTCCTATAATATCCCTTCAGCCCAAATAACCAATTTTGACCCCGCCCATGATTATTTGTGGACATTGAACAATAATGCCATCACCAGTAGCAATTCACAATACCAAAACGTTTACAATGGTGTCAATTACAATTCAGGATGGTATCAGGCTACGGCAACCAATGTATTCAATTGTCAATCTCAAAGCAATCCATTGTATATTCTACAACCGTTGTTTGCTTTTGAAAATGACGAAACTTGTTCAGGACAAAGTTTGAATCTCATCAATCAGTCCGACCTTACAGACCTCACTTGCCAGGTTTATTGGGGAGACGGAAGTGCCGAGTTGATTGATCAAGATTCTATTTCACATGTCTACACCACCGACGGAGATTACATAGCTGCAGTGAGCTGCTACAACAGCAATGGCCAAGGGTATTATACAATGCCTTATTCCATTTATCCAACACCTACTTTACCATCCATTGCCTACAACGCACCATTTGTGCAATGCCTCAATTGCAACAACAGCCTTTCTTTGGATTGGTATTTGGGCAATGCATTGCTAGCAGAAACAAGCAGCAATAACAACATCGTTAGCAATGGCATCACCAACAATGGAGCCTATTCGTTGACAGTGTCCAACAGCTTTGGCTGTCAAAACCAATCCGATACCCTTTGGATCATTGTTCCGCATTTTGTATTAGACAACAACAGCGGTTGCGAAGGCACATCCATCACAGCAACGCCGCAAACAGATGGGATGGACTGGCTAACCTGCAGCATCAATTGGGGAGATGGAATTACCGAACCCATCGACCAAAGCAGTTTAACCCATGTCTACAACAATTCTTACAGCGGACCCATCACCGTATCTTGTTTCTACAATAACAACATTGGCGTCAGCAACCAGAGCGTTAGCATCCATCCCAATCCGACACCCATCTTGGTGGAGACCAATAATATCATGATGTGTGACAACTGCGAAAATGGTTGGACCATCAATTGGACCATAGACAGTTTGGATTACCTCAACTTTGCCAATCTTCCTGTAGTATCCGCAGATCTTGGTCAATGGTACTATATCTCCGTTGTGGATGAAAATGGTTGCAGCGGTATGGATTCATTGGAAACCGATTATGTTCCTCCAGTAATAGGATTAGAAGAACACGGAATGAACTACCAACTCTATCCCACACCCGCAAATGATTTTATTTTTTGGAACAGTACATTCAAGGCGGACTTCATTGAAATTTTTGACGCCAATGGAAATGGAATCTGGAACAAGGAAAATCCAAATGTGAATGAAGTATTAAATTTTTCCATGTACAGCGCGGGTTTGTATAAATTTGTAATGCGTGCAGGTAACGAAACAAAA
>JBEISW010000146.1:0-5926 GCA_040375215.1 Crocinitomicaceae bacterium
ATAAAGTTGTAATAACCGCCAATCGGCTGCAATTCTCTATGTTTAAATATAAACTTATTGGAAATGCCATGGACCCATTCCTTTTCCATGAACATGGAATACTCTGTGACCATGGTTAACTTGTTGGCTGGATTTCTTCTGAACAATGAAGTAAGCACATTGTCTGTTCTCAATTGTCCGGTGCTTTGTCCAATTTGTTCTACATCTTGCTTGGTATGAACATCAATGGCAAAGCGTGGATTTTTGTTGATTACCCACAAAAAACCACCCCCATATTTCCACTTTTCATCCAACAATCCATAAGCGGTGTAACCATCGAACATAATCTTTTTGGAGAACTCGTTGCTGGTTCTGCCACCAATCCTGAATCTGTTGCCCTCAATAGGATTGTAGCTATAGGTGGTGTAATAGGGCCCATATTCAAATTTACCGATGACCTTGTAACCATTGATAAACAAGTTGATGATATTGACCACGGAGTTGAACAATGGTATATTCTGCAGCGTATCTACCATTTTATAAATTTCCTTCTCGTCCTTGGTGAGTTTCAAATGCCGATGTTCATCCCAGAAGGCATCGTCGTATTCTGAAGCGCCTTCTGCAACAACTACATCAGTGTAACCTTGAAAAAATTCAGTTGGTCGTTTTTGATTGATGATGAAATTTTTATAGGACGATTTTTTGCGTCCATACATCCCCATTTTTTTATCGGACAAATTAAAATCCACCAATAATTCGTCGCCGGTCATCATCCAAACTTCTCGCTCCACCTCATCAAAATATTGAGTGACTTTGAAATGCTTGATCCAGTTGATATTGGCAGACTCCGTGATGGCAGCTTCAATTTTTTTCAGTGCATACGAGGTGTCATTGATCCATAAGGTTCCTTCAAACAATAGCTCCTGTCTGCGCTTGGGTTCAAACTTTACTTCAAAACAATATTTGCCATCCATGACAACCGTATCCAAAATGGTATAATCATAAAACCCTAAACAATAACTGGCAATAGGACTTGTAAAACTCTTGTTAAAGGCGTTTAAATCATTTTGGTATACATTGAAATTCTGGTACATATCACCCAAGAATTGGTTGATGCTTTCATTTTTTACCCCGCTCACTTTGGCCGCTTTGATGATTTCTTTAGAGAATTTAGGCTCTCTTCTGAAGTAAAAGTCAGAAAGACTTTCCGTCATGAAAATGGGCAGGTAGTTTTTCTCAGCTGTGGTGTCTATTTGGTCAAAAATGAACTCTACTGAGCGTAGCACTCTTTTGTCCGCCAGCTCATCTTTGATGTTGTTCAAATCAAACTCTACTTTGTTGTAGGCCTCGTATTCATAGGCATCCAGTTTTTCTTTGTTGTTGATTTTTTTATTGTTCAACACTTTTTTAATCAAGGCAATGGCGGGATCTTCAAGGTCTTTTGCCTTGATCACCAACTCAGTCATTTGGGTATTAGGAACCAAGGCAAGGGTGATATTTTGCGACTTTCCCTGTTGAATTTTGACTTTAAAGGGATTGTAGCCCACCATCAAACAAGCCAAGGTGTCTGAGCTGTAATAGGTTTCAAACGAGAAGTTACCGTCCAAATCAGTGGTGGTACCCGTCTTGGTTCCAATAAAAAAAACAGGAGCAAACGGCACTGCCAGTTGATTGGATTGGTCAATGACCTTTCCTTTGACAATTGTTTTTTGTGACAACACCTTTGTACTCAACAGCAATGAGCACAAAGTGAAGACCAGTAACTTAATGATTCCCTTTAGCATTTTTCCAATTCTCGTGTGCATCAATACCGCAATTTAACCAATTGCTGTATTCCTCCACATCCGGATTGTAATCTTCTGTTGGAATTAAAAGTGTGCTATCCGCTGAAATGACAGCATAGAAAGGCTGCGCCTGATTGTGAAAAGTTTCTGCTTGTAATGTGGCCCATTTGTTTCCAACGGTTTTGATTTCCTTCAATCGGCCATCATGGGTCTTGTAAACCAATTGCTGATCAGCAGGCAATTCAATTTTCTCATCCACATACAAAGACACCATGACATATTTATGTTTTAAAGTCTCTGATATGACAGGATCAATCCAAACGGTTTCTTCCATCTTGCGGCAATTCACACAAGCCCAACCGGTAAAGTCAATAAAGATGGGTTTGTTTTCTTTTTTGGCTACCGCCATAGCTTCTTCTAAATCTCTGTAAATTTTAAATTCAGATTCATGGTGGTAGTATGAGTAAGATGAGGGAGGAGGGAATCCACTCAAGAAAGCAAATTGATTGAGTTCATTGGGCGGGAAAACACCAGGAATCATGCGCAAAGTAAAGGCGCCAATGACAATTGCAAATGTCAACTTGGTTCTTGACAAATTTTGACTGCCTTGGTACGGCTTGAATTTGAATTTACCCAGTAAATAAAGGGTCCAGAAAATTCCAACAATGATCCAAAGGGCAAAGAAAGTCTCACGCTTTAACAATCCCCATTGTTGAACGAGGTCTGCATTGGAAATAAATTTTATGGCCAATGCCACTTCCAAAAAACCCAAAGAAACTTTGAAATCTTCCAGCCATCCGCCACTCTTGGGTAGTTTTTTCATCAAACTAGGGAAGAAGGCAAATAAGCCAAATGGCAATCCCAATGCAATTCCAAATCCTGCCGTAGCAGCTGTCAGTTTTGTTGGTGCCAAAGACAACGAAAGACCCAAGAAGTCAACGGTGCCTTGAGAATTGCTGGCGTAAATCTGACCCAACATTCCACCCAATATTGGACCGGTGCAGGAGAAGGAAACAATCACCAAAGTAATGGCCATGAAGAACACACCAAAGATGCCGCCTATTTTGGAAGCATTGTTGTCCATCTTGTTGGCCCAAGAGGAGGGAAGTGATATTTCATAGAATCCAAAAAAGGAAACAGCAAAAACAATGAAAATGGCAAAGAACACCAAGTTGATCCAAGGATTGGTGGCAAACTCATTGAATACTTCAGGGTTGGTAGAGCTAAAGATGTGAAAAGGGACTGATACCGCTACGTAGGTGAGGAAGATGAAGACACCATACAGAACGGCTTTGCTTTTTCCTGAACCATCCCCGGAAGATTTGGTAAAGAAGGCAACCGTTAAGGGAATCATGGGGAATACGCATGGAGTCAACAACGCAAAGAGTCCCCAGAAAATACCTTGCAAAAAGGCATACCACATGGTTTGCTCTTCTTGTTCTATTTGACAATTTTCTTGGGGCTTATTGGGATCCAGCTTCCAGTGAAAGGGGTCGTTACCTTTAGACTCAACAACAATTTTGCCTGCGGTGTCAATTTCTATTGCGTTCAATGACTGGCCTTTTTCTGACATATCCTCTCCGACTGTAATTTCAAAAGGCTCATCTTGCGGCATATTGCACCTTTCCTCTCCATTCTCTTGAATGCAAGCTTGATACGATATCATTACCTTTATTTTAGAAGGCTTGTTGTCTTTTAACTTAACTTTTTGTTTCAGTACCATTTGATTTTCATGATAGTACAATGTCACATCCAATGAAGGTTCGCGATGGGCAATGGGCTTATTGGAAGTGAGCTTACCCATCAATTGATAAGTGGAAGCAGGAGTAAAACTGATGGTTGTGGCAATTGGCAGGAACTTGTCGGCATCTTCCGTTGGATTTAAATCATAGATGTGCCAATGTTTGAAGATACTTGCGGTAAATGTCAATTCAAATTGATTATCTCCTAAAGATTTGGAACTGTAACTCCATTTAACAGGATTATCAGCCGTTTGAGATACACCTATGGCCACTATGCACATGGCCCAAATTGTCATCAATAATTTCCTCATGTCTCAAAAATACACATCAAGGTGTGGAATTAAGTGATAAGGTTCACAAAAAAATGTTAGCCTTCCTTAAAATGATGCAATTTTGCAGCATGTTTCAAAGAATTTTTAAAAGGGGAATCCAATATGTACTGAATGGTTTGTTAATCAGTTTACCCATTGTCATTACGGGGTATGTGATCTACAGGATGTTTACTTGGTTGGACGCACTTTTGCCTTTTGAACATCGCTATCCTGGTATGGGTATCCTGATGTTGCTGCTTTTTTTGGCTGTACTAGGGTATCTGGGATCCAAGTTGATCAATGATACGTTAAAGTTTTGGTTCAATAAATTATTGGATCGCATTCCATTGATCAAAACCATTTACAAAAGCATCACCGATTTGTTAGGCGCTTTTGTCGGGCAAAAGAAAGCTTTTAATCAGCCTGTCTTGGTCAAATTAAGTGACCAGAATGATTTAGAGGCCATTGGATTTATTACTGACGAAGACCTCCAAGAATTGGGCAACATCAGAGAGAAAGTCGGGGTTTATTTCCCCATGAGTTATAGTTTTTCTGGTCATCTCTTGATCGTGCCGGTCAAAAATATTAAGCCAATCGATAAGAATGCTGTGGATGTAATGAAGTACATTGTTTCAGGTGGCGTGGTGGACATTGAACACAACAATGACCAGAAGTAGCGCGCTATATCTGTTGCATTTCATTGTCTTTATCTGGGGTTTTACCGGGATTTTAGGTCATGAGATTTCGTTGGCACCTGTATCCTTGGTGTTTTGGCGAACTCTAATTGCCTTTGCGGGCATAGCTGTTTGGGTATTGTTCAAAAAGCAGTGGCAGTCTATCTCACCAAGACATCTCGTTGGAATGGTCATTGCTGGATTGTTCATCGCCATGCATTGGATTGCTTTTTTTACTGCCATTAAAGTGTCCAACATCAGCACGGCATTGACCGTATTAAGCACCAATGCCGTATTTGTTTCAATTGTGAGTCCCTGGATAATGAGCAAGAAATGGGACTGGAGAGAAATGGCGTTGGGAAGTGTTGCTGTAGTAGGTTTGGTTTTTGTTTTCAACTTTGAATCGCGATACTCCCTTGGCATAATGTGGGGTTTGTTGGCAGCCTTTTTATCAGCCACTTTTTCTGCCATCAATGCAAGATTGGTTAGGTCGGTTCATAGCAATCAAATGGCTCTGATTGAGATTGCCATCGCTTGTTTTACCGTTGGTTGCTATATTGTATTAAATGATAGTATAAGTTTTCAATTCGAGTTGCTTGACTCGCGAAATATTCTACTGTTGCTCACTTTGGGCCTTGTTGCTACATCTTTCCCCTTCATAGCCAGCATAGCAGTCATGCGTCAATTAAGCCCTTTTGTATGTGCCATGGCGATTAATATGGAACCCGTGTATTCGATTTTGCTGGCGTTGTGGTTATACGGTCAGTCAGAATGGATGAGTGTAGGATTCTATTGGGGAGCGTTTATCATTTTCGGAAGTGTTTGGCTCGCTTCAATAATTAAAATCAAGTGAATTAACATTTCTTTTGTTTCATTAAACTGTTTCGCTTAGTTTTGGTATATTAACTTAATAAAAATGAATAAAAAATTTCTTAAACTGATGGCAGGAATCGCCTTGATTCTTCCATTGCTGTTTGGGACAGGGTGTAGAAAACTTATCCCAGTTCCCAACTATGTTAAGCCGATTGAGCTGGCTAACCTCAACACCGGAATGTCCAAAGAGCAGGTGAAGTCCACTTTGGGCAATCTTCCTCCTCATGAGATATTTGCTTCAGACGATGAAGGATGTGAGTTGGTCATGTACAAGTACAAAACTCCAGCTAAAAAGACCTCCCCATTGATGATGAAGAGAAGAGAAGGTTTGACAGAGGGTGATGAGTTTTTTGTGAATGAAAGCAGTGCATACTTGTATTTCAAGAACGAGAAATTGCAAACCGTTGTTACGGCTAAAGGTCAATCTGATGCAATTCCTGCTATTGGTGATATGAAAGATTTTATTGCCGAGTGTGACAAGAAAGAAGGTGGTAGAGGTTGTACTGATCCAGAGGCTTTGAATTTTGATGAGTATGCATTTATTGAGAATGGTTCTTGCTCAT
>JBEISW010000003.1:0-36268 GCA_040375215.1 Crocinitomicaceae bacterium
CTGATCAATACTGTGAATTCCTCCTCCTACAAACAATGGCAATTTGCTCTCGTTAGCAACAGCTCTAATCGCCTCTGTTGTAACAGCATAATCTGCCCCGCTACCAGCATCTAGATAAACCAATCGCATGCCCAACTGCTCACCAGCCAATGCAGTAGCTGCTGCCAATTGTGGCTTATCTCTTGGGATAGGCACTGTATTGCTGATGTAAGAAACGGTAGTTGACTTTCCTCCATCCATTAAAATATAGGCCGTGGGCAAATACGCTAGCTTGGAATCTCTCAATGCCCTTGCATGCAAAACATGTTGTCCAATCAAAAATTCAGCATTTCTACCAGACATCAAAGACAACAGTAAAATACCATCGGCCTCTGGACAAATTTGATTCCCCGAACCAGGGAAAATCCATACTGGCAAGCCCGATTTCTTGCAACTTGCGACACAAGTAAAGAGATTGTCTTTATGCAAAAAACTACCTCCTACCAAAATTAATTTCACTCCACATTCCATTGCCATAAATGACAATCTCTCCCAAGATCCGGCATCACCCACATCAGGATCAACCAACATGGCAACACCCCGTGATTCTAACCAATCAGGCCATTTTTTCACTCGCATCATAAAGTAAAAATAAAGGATAAAATGAGGTCGATTACTGAAAAAAAACAATATTTCAAAAATCGAGATTTACTAACACACATCCGTTAACACAAAAAACCAAATGCACTTGATATGCGCATAGATTTGGTCTAGTTTCGAAAACATTAAAGTGCAATAAACTAATCTTACAGATAATGGAGTTCCAAAGCCTCAATTTTGATATTCAGCCCGAGTGCAATTCACTAATCAAAGTTATTGGTGTAGGTGGTGGTGGTTCAAACGCCGTCAATTACATGTACAATCAAGGGATCAATGGTGTCGATTTTATCATTTGCAATACCGATGCCCAAGCGATTGAAGTATCACCCGTTCCGCATAAAATACAATTGGGTGCTAACCTAACTGAAGGTCGCGGTGCAGGCTCTTCTCCTATCGTTGGTAGAGACGCAGCTTTGGAAAGCATTGAAGCAGTAAGAAACATATTGCACAACGAAAAGAGTAAAACCAGTATGGTGTTCATCACAGCTGGTATGGGCGGTGGAACAGGCACAGGAGCTGCTCCTATCATTGCGCAAATGTGCAAAGAGATGGGTATCCTTACCGTTGGTATCATCACAGTACCTTTCACTTTTGAAGGTAAGATGCGTCACCATCATGCTGAAGAAGGGGTGAAGGACATGAGAAATTCCGTGGATACCTTGCTTATCATTCGCAATGATAAACTCCGCGAATTGTTTGGTAATCTTACCATGAACAAAGCTTTTGGTCATGCTGACGAAGTGTTGTGTACTGCAGCCAAAGGAATTGCTGAAGTAATGACATTGACTGGTTTGGTGAACGTTGACATGAATGATGTCAAGACTGTGATGAAAGATAGTGGAGTCGCGATCATGGGAAGTGGAAGAGCCAGTGGAGAAAATAGAGCTAAGCGTGCTGTTGAAACCGCATTGGAATCACCGCTTTTGAACGATAACGATATTTTCGGTGCCAAGCATGTGCTATTGAACATCACGCATGGCGAGGAAGAATTGTTGATGGATGAGGTAACCGAAATTACCGATGCCATTCAAGACCGTGCAGGCATGAACGCCAATGTGATTTGGGGTTATGGTCAAGACAACCGTCTTGGTGCAGACATCTCTGTTACCGTGATAGCTACAGGATGGGACGCCAAAGGCATTGACAATGTTATACCAGGCATTGAGAAAGCTGAACAAGTCGTGGTTGATGTGCACGTTGCTGCTGAAGAGGTGGCCATCCAAAAACCGATTGCCGCGGTTCAGGAAGTGACGCAACCACTAGCAAGTCCCGTAATGCGTATTGAATTAGAAGAAATTTCAAGCAACAATAACGTACTTGAACCTGTTGCATTAGAAAACAATACAGAAGTTGAATTGCATCAAACAGAAGTTGTCTTTGAAATTGAAATACCTGAAGAACCTAAAACCATTGACCTATTTGAAATGAGCGCTCCTATGGAGGTTCCTCAAATGGTTCAGGAAGATTTGACCTTTGAACAAGAAGAAGTAAAAATGAAGTTCAATGTTCAAGATTCAGCCAACGAAGATGTTTTCAAAGTTGTTGGTTTCGGTGAACAGGAAGTGGCTCCCGAAAACAGAGCTGCGGCACCTGAGGCTTCTTTGAACTTAAAGGAAAGAGCAACGGATAGCATTGATCGTTCTTCTATCAACCAATTGCAAATTGAAAGATCAGATCGTATCAAGCAAATCTGCATGAAATTAAAAAGTCCAGGTGGATTGAGTTCCCTAGAAGATGTGCCAGCTTACGAGCGTAAGAAAGTTGTTTTAGACAATCCTCCTGCCAGCAATGAAAGTCAAGCATCTCGCTTTGGAATATCAGAAACCACTGACTTAAATGGAGAAAAGCGTTACGGTTTAAGCGATAATAATCCCTTTCTACATGACAACGTAGATTGAGCCCTGAATACAACAACACAACAACAAAAAAAGGACTGAAAATTCAGTCCTTTTTTTATGTTTTCATGATGCATCAACTATTTGGAATCGTCCAACATTTGATGAGCCAACTGTTGGCGTTTCCATTCGTGATAAGCAAATCCATAGGTCCAAAAAACAGCCCAACTGCTATAAATTAAAATAACAATTACAGTTAACCACCAACGCTCAGAAACAATTTGACCTTGCTCATCTTTCACCAAAAAAGGCTCATACTTCCAAATAAAATTCCATACGCCCAATAAAAACAACGCCGCAGAAACCAAAAAGCTCAAAGCCACTGCGCCAATAACAGCAGACTTATTGGGGCGCGTTCCCTCTGACGATGAGTGATTCCAATACCCCACTACCCGATTGTGCTCATCATGAACGATAGAAACATCCTCTTGGTAACGTGTATGGTAGAGGCCATCATTCATGCCAACAAAAATGACATCATTCAATTTGACCCAACGCTGGGGGCCTTTTTTTTCCTCCCCATCAATGACGCTAGTGCCGCCTTGTTGAAGCGGACCACGGGTTAAAACCAAGTTTGTTGAAGGAAATAATGTTCTTACATTCATGACTCAAAAATACTTCAAAAGCATCATTGAAATACTATCTCTACTTTTCTATCCTGTACATTTCTTCCCCTGCTCTGCGGAAGCGCAATCTCTACATCAATTTGATTGAGCAAAGTTCCATGGGCCATCAAAAAACTTTGTACAGAAAAAGCCCTTTCCCATGCCAAGCGCTCATTGGAAGATAGGTCTCCTATGGCATCAAATGATCCCACCAATTTTACTTTTTCCATGGGATGTAACAGCAAATACAAACTTAACTCCATTAGCTCCTCTTGATAAACCTCTTCCAAGGAAGACTGATTCTTTTGAAACAAAACAGTAGGAGTTGAGGGTCGATTTGAATCCGATGGAGCATAAATCAATCCGCTGTTATCCGCCAACAAATTAGATTCGTCTCTCACCTTTAACCATTGCACATCCCCTAATTCAAGTCCCAAATACTCCCATGAAACCTTACCTTCCGAATCCGTAAACAATTCAGCCACCGTTTCTCCGTACTTATCCTCAATCGTAAACGCCTCGTATGCAAGTGGTTCATTCAAAACATTTAAAAACTGCCACTGATTCACCACTCCCAATGACAATTCAAAGCACCCCTTTGATTCCTGAAATGTTTCAACATAAATGTCATTCTTTCGCCAGGTAAATGATTGATTAAAAACAAAACAAAAAGAATCATGCTCCAATTGTTTTTTCAATTCAAATAGACCATTTCTGTTGGGTGAGGGCTGCTGACGGTTGGACACCAACCATCCTAAATCTTGCGACCACATCAACCATTGAAACTCGTCAGCCTCCGAATTAATGGGGGCTTCTAACTGCCAGCGTACACCAAACGATTCTTGAGATGGAGACAAGAAAATATCCCAATCACCCCGCTCTGTTTTGGATGAAAAACAGAGTCCATCCCAATTCAAAATGGGATAACGTTCATCCAAATTGGTATTGATGCCAACACCTAAATTTTGAGGTTCTGACCATTGCCCATTCAGCCATTTGGTTCTATACAAATCCCAACCTCCGCTTCCCCCTATTCTATCTGAAGAAAAATACAGCCAATCCTCCTTCTTATCAAAAAACGGATCTGCATCATTTCCTAAAACACCATGCATCAAGACATCTACCTTTCCATTGTGTTTGAAATAAATCTTGGTCATCTGCTTTCCATTTTCAGAATGAATTTGCGTGAAGAACAACATACTATCTGAATCAAATCCAGGACCAATACCTGGCCATGCTTTTTGAATGCCCGAAAACTGATTGTCTTTAAAGTCAATCGATTTCCACTGAACATCCGTTTTCCATGTATCCTTTTTGGAATCATCAATGAAAGAGGTCACGACAGTTGGACTACCACCATTTATCAATAAAGAAACCCCTTGATTGGGTATGGGGATGGAAGTAAAAGACCATTGTGCAAGGAATTGTCCTGACAACATTAGAAAACCAATCATCCACAGCATCCGCATGGAAACAAATTTCCACCAACTATTCCATACTGTTACTTGAAAAAAAAAGAGGTTTGAACACTGATTGGTTAATCTTCTTCCCGCTGCAAAGCATCGAAAACCAACTCTGCTTCATCAAACCAATCCTGACCAAATTTTCTGATCAGTGGTTCTTTTAAAAATCGAAAAACGGGCACTTTCAATTTTGAACCGCACTCGCATGCGGGCTCGCAAATTCCCCAACGGTGAAAATTGACACCCGTGTATTCCTTCAGTTCGTTCGTTCTGATTGGATACAGGTGACAACTGATTGGTTTTTTCCATTGGGTTTTCCCATCCAAAAAAGCCTTCTCATAGCCGCATTTTGCAATTCCATTTTGGTCATAAAATACAAAAGCACAAGCACCATGTTCACCAAACAAGGGAGTTGTTAGTTCTTGATCATCATCCACGACAACAAAACCTTTCTCCTCAACAACTGCAATGTGTTCCTCAGGAAGATAAGGTTTAACCAATGGCCAATATTTCTCCAATTCATCTACCTCATCCAAAGTCAATGGTGCACCACTGCTACCTTCCACGCAACAAGCTCCCTTACATGCACTGAGATCACAAACAAATTGTTCCTCAAAAATATCTTCACTGACCAGTGTTGTCCCAATAATTATCATGCAACAAAACTACACCCAAACCTTGGTTCCCTCGGAACAATTAGAGCAAATATCAATGCTCTTCCTACTGGTCAACAGTTGACTGCGAAAAGTCTTGTAATCATCATTGTTCCAGATGTCCTTCAATGATTGATTTCTAAGGCTACCCATTTTGTAAGCAGCATCCTTATCAAAACAACAAGGAACTATACTCCCGTCCCATGTAATAACGCAAGAAGACCACAAACGCCAGCAATGGTTATCCAATTGACTTTTGATGACCCATTGACCTTGTGCATTCTTTCTGTAACGTCTGTACTTTTCATTCACAGGCATCAACGGATGATCATCAGTTGGATGATACAACTGTGCTGTTTTCCATTTTACTTCATTCACACCAGCTGATTTGGCCCACGCTCTTATCTCATCTACCTCATGCTCATTGGGTTTAACCACCAATGTTTGCACGATGATGTGCGGATGGTTAACTTTTCTTTTCCGCTTTTCAGCAACCAAAAGTGCAACCGCTTTCTTCACCTCATCTACCCGACCATTGACGCGGTATTGTTCATAGACCTCTTGCGTAAATCCATCTAAACTGATGATGATTCGATCCAATCCACTTTCAATGATGTCCGTCACCATTTTTTGATTCATAAAATGGGCATTGGTGGAAACAGCTGTATATATCTTTTCTTGATGCGCCAATTGAATCATCTGTATCAATTGAGGATGAATAAACGGCTCACCTTGAAAATAAAAATTGACATGAAAAACAAATTCCTTCCATTCCGTTAACCAAGATTTGAATTCGTCTAATTTCAGATTTCCAATTGGTCTTGAAAACACTTTCAATCCAGAAGGACACTCTGGACATCCCAGATTACAAGCCGTTGTTGGTTCAACACTTAGGCTAATAGGAAGACCCGGATGATGGGCATTTCTTTGATAAAATCCTTTGTAAACCAAAAACGCATTCCAACACTTTTTAAAAGTGACAGCACGTAAAAATCTTAATGAATCAAAAAACATCAATCCTCTACACTGAAACGCAAAGACATGGTAATGCTGGCTGACTTCTCCTTGGAACTTGTATTAAACGAACCGCCCCAAGAATACTCGTCCTCTGAAGAATTAGGAGCAACTATTTGAAATACCCCCATATCCCCATTTTTAAGGACACCCAACGAACAACCTGATTCCTCCGCTATTTTTTGGGCACGAAGTGTTGCATCCTTGGTGGCTTCTGCGATCATCTCAATTTTCAGCGCAGCCAATTGGGTGTAATAATATTCAGGACGCATTGAATTCAATTCAAGACCTTTATTGATCAATTCCGTAACCTCACGGGACAAAGCCTCAACCTTGTTAACCTCTTTGGATTCTATTTTGACTTCCTGAGAAAGATTGTATCCGTTAAAATAAGAAGTTGAGTTCCCATCCTTATCGGTTTCTGTTCTGTACACTTTTTCAATTTCAACAGCGGAGAAAACCAAATCGTCCTTTTTCATTCCCTTAGAACTTAGATAGTCATTGAGCAATTTTGAATCCGCATTCAACATATCGTAAGCCTCTTTTAATGTAGTTGCATAACGAGAATACTGACCTCTCCAAACAATCAAGTCCGAAGTAAATGTTTTTTCAGCCTTGCCCGTAACCGCGATGGCATCCTCATGTCGATTGCGGTTTTGAATGGCGTTACCCAAGACATAAGCGGTGATGATTACGCTCAAACCTTTAAGCAGCTGGGGTATGTTTTTTTTAATTGCTTCCATATTCTCTCGTTCGTCTTTCAAATATAGTGGTTTCAACGATTATCTTTACGCCATGATGATGATTGAAAAATTAAAAGCATACGAAAACAAGCAACCAGAAATTGTTTTTCATTGGAAGGATAGCCAAACTGAAGCGGAAGGTTGGGTAGTCATTAACTCTTTGCGGGGGGGAGCTGCAGGTGGCGGAACACGCATGCGCAAGGGGTTGGACAAAAGAGAAGTTGAATCCTTGGCCAAAACCATGGAGATTAAGTTCAGTGTCAGTGGACCTGCGATTGGGGGAGCCAAAAGCGGAATCAATTTTGATCCTGCGGATCCCAGAAAACAAGGAGTTCTTGAGAGATGGTATGCAGCAGTTAAACCATTATTGAAAACATATTACGGAACAGGTGGTGACCTCAACGTTGATGAAATACATGAGGTCATTCCCATTACAGAGCAGAATGGGGTTTGGCATCCGCAAGAGGGCGTTTTTAATGGGCACTTCAATCCCAGTGAATCTCAAAAAATCATCCGCATTGGACAATTGCGCAGAGGGGTCATCAAAGTGTTGAATGATGTGCAATACACACCGTCTTTGGAAATGGGATACAAAGTGGCTGATATGATTACCGGCTATGGTGTATGGAAAAGTGTTGAGCAATATTATCAAATCTGGGGAGGTTCCATCCATCAAAAAAGAGTGATTGTCCAGGGATGGGGAAATGTGGGAGCCGCGGCTGCATTTTACGCAGCGCAGGCTGGAGCAAAGGTTGTAGGTATCATTGACCGCAATGGCGGTATCATTGAGCCCAACGGTCTTGGTTTTGAAAGCATCACGCAACTTTTTATCCAAAGGCAAAGGAATCAATTGGTCAGTGATCAACTCATCCCTTTTGAAGAAGTGAATCAAAAGATATGGTCCATGGGAGCTGATGTTTTTCTTCCATGCGCTGCTTCAAGATTGGTAACCAAAGAACAAGTTGAACAACTGATTGCTTCAGGTTTAGAAGTCATTTCATGCGGAGCTAACGTTCCATTTGCAGACCAAGAAATCTTCTTTGGTCCCATTGCACAAATGGCGGATCAACAAATTTCCATTATTCCTGACTTCATAGCCAACTGCGGTATGGCAAGGGTTTTTGCTTACTTGATGAGCAGCGATTTAAAAACCATTGAAGATGATGCCATTTTTGAAGACACCTACCAAATCATAGGCAATGCGCTAAGAGAGATTCATCAAATCAATCCCGGGAAAAATAATATCACGGCTTCTGCGTTTGATATCGCATTGAAAAAACTGAACGTATAAAATTGAGACTAAAAATAATATCTTTCTTGGCTTGCCTTTTGGCACTGCATGGTTTTACACAGCAGGTAGGACTTTGGAATGATTTATTCAGTTACAACAGGATCAATAAACTAGTTCTGGGCGCGCCCAATGAAATCATTGGGTTATCAGAGAATGGAATAATCATTTTCAATTCATCGGAACAAAGCTTTCAAAAAATAAGCAAGACCAATGGTTTGAATGATGTTGCTCCAACCTCCGCGGCATATATCCCCTCTGAGAATACCATTGTAGTAGGATACCAAAATGGAAACATTGATTTATTAATGTCTACGGGTACTATCAACGTTCCAGACTTTAAATTGAGCAATATCATTGGAGATAAATCCATTAAAAACATTGAGATACAAAACAATCTGGCCTACCTATCAACTGGCATAGGTCTTCTGGTTTTAGATTTGAAAGAGTACGAAATTAAAAACACAGCTCTGCTGGGAGATAACGGAAGTGCAGAGGAGGTTTTGTTCACGCTTCATCATGACCAAAAGATGTATTCCGTTGGACCCACTGAAATAAATTCAATTGAAAGCAACAATCCTTTTTTAGCCAATTTTCAAAATTGGGATGTCACATTTTACAGCGGCAGTGGTAAAATCATTTCAGCTTATGGCTTTGAACAATGGATCTACTTCATCATTGAAGAACAAAACACTTATACCATTTGGAAAGGAGATGTCTTACTCAACAGTTTTGAACCCTTGAGCACTATTAACACCAATGCAGCACCCCGTTCTTTGTGGTGCAATGGTGATGTAATTACTATTAGTCTTGAAGACCGTTACTTGATCTTAAATACCCAAGGAGAAATTGTATTTGAAGACAATCAAAACGACTGGCTATATCTTTCACCCAACCATGTCATTATTGATGCGTCTGGAAAAAAATGGTTGGGCAATCAAATTTTAGGATTGTGTTCAAGAGACGTTGAAGGAATAGAGAGAATTCACACACCATCAGGACCCTATTCCAACATCATGCGAAAAGTAAATCCATACAATGATCAAGTTTGGATTGCCACTGGCAACGTCTTTCCATGGTGGGGAAATACCTACACCTATTGTTTTCAATCAGCATATCTCAATACAGATTGGATCAATGAAAGTTTTGGCAATGGGGCCAACACATTTGGCGATGGTGTTTTTGATGTATTGGACGTTGCTGTAGATCCCAACGACAATAAGCACGTACTATTTGGAAGCTGGGAGGAAGGTTTAATTGAAAGACAATCTGATGGCCGAATCAGTATTTTCAATTCTGCAACGGGCAACAACCCGCTCAACTCCTCTGTTGATACAGCCAACAATTGGACAGCGGTGGGCAGCGTGCAATTTGACCTCAACGGTAACGCTTGGATTGGAAATAGTTTTTCTGAAAATCCTGTTGTCGTTTACACCAAAGAAAAACAATTCATCGGTTTCAATTTTAGTCCACTTGTTTCCAAGTCTGACATTATTGAGCAGGTGTATCATTCGCAAGCGGGATATGTGTTCGCCATTGTACGTGGAAAAGGAGTTCTAGCGATCAATTACAATGGAACAATTGACAACAAGGATGATGATGTCTACAAGTTGTTGGTGGATAAAGAAGGGCAAGGAGGTTTACCCACCAAAGATGTGTACTCCATCACTGAAGATTTGGATGGAAATATTTGGCTGGGCACTATCAAAGGCGTTGCGATATTTTACAACCAAGAAGCCATTTTTACTGAAGAAAATTTTGATGCAGAACAAATACTTATCTCACAAGATGGAAACACCCAAATCCTTTTAGAAACAGAGGCCATCAATAACATTGAAATTGACGGCGGAAACAACAAGTGGATTGCCACCCAAAACAATGGTGTGTATCGATTCAGCCCAGATGGGTTGACGCAATTGGCACATTACACCAAAGAGAATACACCCCTTCCATCCAATAATGTATACGACATCGGCATCAATCAAGCCAATGGGCAAATCTTCTTTGCCACGGACAGGGGTCTCATTTCTTACACCGGAGACGCCACCAATTTTGACAATAAAATGGAGAAAGTGTATGCTTACCCCAACCCCGTCCCATCAGATTATCAAGGATTAATCTCTATTCAAGGCTTGGCTTATGAGAGTCAAGTAAGAATCACTGATATCGCTGGCAAGCTAGTTTTTTCGGGAAGCAGTGAAGGTGGACGTTGTGTTTGGAATGGCAAGGATGCGCAAGGCAATCGTCCATCGACAGGTGTTTACATTATCATGGCTGGAGATTCCCAAGGGGACGTTAAAAACGTTTCTAAAATAGCATTTGAGCGTTGAGTTTTTTTCTTTCCTTTACATCATGATATTTTTACAAGTTTCAGAAGCACCCTCTATGGACGTGCTGGATCTCATCCTCAAAGGCGGATGGGTTATGGTGGCATTGGGCATTCTTTTGGTCTACACCATTTATATACTCATCGAGCGAATGCTGTATTTCAATCAGCAAAATATTGCCCCTGCTGAAAAAAGCAGACGACATATAGAATTGCTCAGAACGGGGGAAAACCATGGAGCATCGCAATTGTGCACCACTGTAAAAGGTTCATGGGGAAGAATTTTCATTCACGCTGGAAGCGCCAATAATCTCGAAGAGGTGGATCAACTGCTTTCAGATGCTACCAACATTGAAATTGCACATTATGAAAAAGGACTTTCTTCATTGAGTTTGATTGCCGGTGTAGCGCCTTTGTTGGGTTTTATTGGAACCATCTTTGGAGTCATCACCATTTTCTTCGACATCTCTGTTTCACAAGATATTAGTATTGCCGTTATTTCAGAAGGATTGTACCAAAAAATGGTATCCTCGGCAGGTGGTCTTGTAGTTGGAATCATTGCCTTTTCAGCTTATCATATTTTCCAACAAAAGATTGACCACTTTTCACGAAATATCCAAGAGCACGCTTTGTTGGTGAAATTGGCACAAAAAGAAAGTCAGTCCTAAAATGAAAATCAATCGTCGCAGAAAACATGGTGCGGAGGTTAGCACCCATTCATTGAATGACATCATGTTTTTTCTTTTGCTTTTCTTTTTGATTTTGTCCACCATGGCGCATCCCAATGTGCTGAAAGTAATGTTGCCTGAGTCTAAAGAAAACAAAGCCAAAGAGGCCAAACAAAATGTACAAGTTGCTATGGATGCCAACGCGCAATTGTTTTATGAAAATAAACCTTGCTCCGCAGAGGATCTTGAACGAAAACTAGAATTGGTGCACCAAAAAGATTCTACAATTGCCGTATCCCTTCAAATGGACAAAACATTACCGATTCAAAAATTGGTTGAGGTGATGGAAATCGGCAAGCGACAGCAGGTATCTATGTTTTTAAAAACAACAAAACCACAACAATGACCAGTATCATTCTTGCGGTTTTCTTGATGGGTTACGTCCTCATCGCCACTGAGCACTATGTAAAAATTGACAAAGCTGCAACTGCACTATTCATTGGTGTAGCATGCTGGGTGCTCATGGTGACCGGATATTCTGAGCCCCTTCCACATTGGTTGTCTGATATAACAACTTTTGGAGATACCCACTTTTTTTCAGAACGCCTGGCACATCACATCGAAGAAATTTCAGGAATCCTATTGTTCTTGATGGGAGCTATGACCATTGTAGAGATTGTTGATGCCCATGACGGATTCAAATTGATTACAGACCGCATCACTACCAAGAAAAAAAGTCGTTTGCTTTGGATCATTGCTCTGCTCACTTTTTTCTTGTCGGCAGCTTTGGATAATTTGACAACATCCATCGTCATGATAAGTCTGTTGCGTAAGCTCATTCCGGATCAACCCACCCGATGGCTATTTGCCGGTATCGTTGTCATTGCTGCCAATGCTGGTGGTGCCTGGTCTCCCATTGGAGACGTCACCACGACGATGCTTTGGATTGGTGGACAAATCAGTACACTGCCTTTGATACAACATTTATTCTTACCCTGTCTAATCAGTCTAATCATACCAGTATCCTTTGTGTCATTTCAGCTTAAAGGAAATCTAGACTCGATCCCCAAAAGCACCAGCATCTCCGTGACTCGCAAAGAACAAAATGTGATCTTATTCTTGGGTTTGGGAGGGTTGTTAGCCGTTCCATTTTTCAAACAAATTACCCACCTCCCCCCTTTTATGGGCATCATGCTCGGTCTAGGTATTTTGTGGATTGCCACAGACCTCATGCACGGACGAAAATTGGATGAAGAGAAATCGGGGTTCAGTGCTTTGCACGCCTTGCGCAAAATCGACATTCCCTCCATTCTTTTTTTCTTGGGAATCCTTTTGGCCGTTGGCGCCTTGCAAGAAGTCGGAATTCTTTCCACTTCTGCTATTTGGCTTAAAGAACAACTCAACAATCCATATACCATCAATTTGGTCATTGGCATACTCAGCGCAATCATCGATAACGTTCCATTGGTTGCTGCATCCATTGGCATGTATCCCATCACAGAAATGGGGACTGATGTATGGGCCAATCACTTTGTGCAAGACGGTGTTTTCTGGGAATTCTTGGCCTACTGTGCCGGGACGGGCGGTAGTATTTTGATCATTGGTTCTGCAGCAGGCGTTGCCGTGATGGGATTGGAAAAAATTGATTTCGGATGGTACCTCAAAAAAATCAGTATCTGGGCGTTGTTGGGATACTTGAGTGGTGGATTGGTCTACATTCTTATGCATGCATAGTTTCAACCAACTGCGTTGAATAACTCTTTGAATATTTCCAAAGGACAAAACAAAAAGCGCTCATCTTCGTTCAGCATAAAAGAACGAACATGACTTTGACAACCATTTTTCTACAAGCAGCAGTAAATCTTCCGGATGCTGCAGCGCCACACAACACAACAATCGCTGAAACGCTTTTGCATCAATTGGCCACTGGCTGGTACATCTATGTACCGCAATTGTTCATGAGTGTTTTGAGCGTTTATATTATCATCGATAGATGGATTGCCACTAAAAATGCATTGAAAGGAGAGGCCAATTTTCTACCTCGTATCAAAGAATACATCTATGCAGGCAAAATTGATATGGCCAAGGATTTGGCCAAAAACATGGGCACTCCAGAAGGAAGCATCATTCACAAAGGTCTAAGCAGAATTGGCAAACCCGTTAATGACATTAAGAAAGCCATTGAGAATGTAGGCAAGCAAGAAACGGCAAAACTAGAGAAGAACGTCATCGTTTTGGCTACCATCGCTGGTGTTGCGCCTGTATTCGGATTCTTGGGAACTGTGTTTGGTGTAATTACCATTTTCAAAGACATTGCTGAAGCAGGGTCATTACAAATCAGCACAGTATCAGAGGGTTTATATTTAAAGATGATTTCATCTGCAGTGGGTTTGATTGTCTTCATGATTGCGCACATTGGCTACAACTTAATGATTTCAAGAATCAATAAAGTCGTCAATAAGATGGAAGCCCACGCGATCGAGTTTTTGGATATCCTTGAAGAACCAACCCACTAATCAATATGGATTTTGGAAGGAAAAATAAGGTTCATGTTGAACCTGCGATGTCGGCACTGTCCGATATCATCTTCATGCTGTTGATCTTCTTCATCATCGCCAGCACATTGGCTGTGAACGGAGAAGCTGTCAATCTTCCCAAAACCACAACAGGGCAACCATCAGTGGGAAGCACCACTGTGACCATTACCAAAGATTTGGTGTATTCATTGAACAATGAAGTCATTGAAAAAGATCAACTCAAAGAAAGACTGCAGAGTTACTTCTTTGGAAGACCGCAAGAAAAGCGCACTGTAATTCTTAATGTGGATAGAGATGTACCCACGGGAGAAACCATTGAACTATTTTCAACCTTGAAGGTACTGCACTGTGAACCCGTTATTGCAACGCAAACACCCAAGCCCGAGTAATGATTCAGAAGTACACCCCATTTGTTGGCACATTGATCTTCCACAGCATCCTTTTTGGGTTGCTCATCATGGGCATGCGAAGTTGTACCAAATTACCACCCATCGAGCCTATTCAATATGAGAGTTTGAGCTTGGCCGCGCTGGGCGATTTTGAACCCGGGGAAGGCGAGTATGTTGACTTAGGAGCAGAGAGCGCTGCCATGAGTGCTGCCAGCGGTGATGTCAATGAAGTTATTGCCGATGCGCAATCGCAAGTCACTACCCAGGGTGATGACACGCCGTCTGAAAGCAACAATACCAACGCTGACCCCAATCCGCAACCAACAGCGCAGGAGCAGCAGCAAAACGCACAGAAGAGCAAAATCAACAATCTGTTTGGTAAAGGAAAAAACACTTCTGCTGGTGAAACGCCAGGTGGAGGTGGTATAGAAGGTAATCCCGATGGTACCCTGGGAGGGAAAGGAATGTTTGGTGGTTCAGGAGGTGAAGGAAAATGGAGTTTGAAAGGTCGTGGCATGAAGTCCGCACCAAGCCTAGAAAAAAAACCAGACTTTGCTGGAACCATTTACTTGAACATTACTGTGGATAGTGAAGGAAAAGTGACTAGCGCTACCGTTGATCCAGTCCAATCCAAAGTGTCTGCAGAAGGCTTCAAGCAACTTTCAGAATTGGCCATTGAGGCTGCCAAAAAAGCGCGTTTTACCACCCTTGCCAATAGCAAAAAGCAAGTGGGTTCGATTGTGATTACGTTCAAACTCAAATGACCTACCCTGAGGCATTACAATTTCTTTTTGATCAACTGCCCATGTTTCACCGCATTGGCGCAGCTGCTTACAAACCTTCATTGAGCAACACAGAAACCCTTTGCGAATGGCTCAATCATCCTGAAAAAAAAGTAAGAACCATCCACGTCGGTGGAACCAATGGAAAAGGCTCAACCTCCTCACTCATAGCATCCAGCCTGCAATGTGCTGGATTCAAAATTGGCCTTTATACCAGCCCTCATTTGATAGATTTTAGGGAGCGAATCAAAATCAATGGTGAATGGATTGAGGAAGACTTCATTACTCAATTTGTATTAAGATACAAAAATTGGAACGAACGCAATTTTGAGCCATCCTTCTTTGAACTCACCTTTGCCATGGCCATGGAATACTTCTGCGTACAAGAAGTGGATTATGCTGTTATTGAAGTGGGTATGGGTGGAAGATTAGACAGCACCAATGTCATCAACCCAATCCATTGTGTCATCACCAACGTATCCAAAGACCACATGCAATTCCTTGGAGACACCATTCCTAAAATTGCGCAAGAAAAAGCGGGCATACTCAAAACAGGAATAGCGGCCACTTTTGGACCTATGCGAGAAGAAGCCTTGGTTGTCCTAAAAAACAAAGCAGAAGATCTAGGCATTTCCTTTCAGTCAGCAGGAGTTCAAGCTACATATCCTAGCCCTTTAGTAGGAACCTTTCAAAACATAAACAAATCCACTGCATTCTTCGCCCTGAAAACACTTCAACAAACAATACCCGCCATCACAGACAGCGCTATTAAGGAAGGTTTTAAAAATGTAATTCAAAACACAGGGCTATTGGGTCGTTTTCAAACCCTTTCTGAAAATCCCACAACCATTGTTGATGTTGGACACAATGAAGATGGCTTAAACTTGGTATTTGCTGAAATTCAAAAACGCTCATTTCAAAAATTACACATCGTGCTGGGAATGGTGAATGACAAGGATATTGAAAATATTCTTGAATTGTTCCCAAAAACAGCGCAATACTATTTCTGCAAAGCCAATATTCCCAGAGGTCTAGACGCAACCCTACTTTATAATATGGCACAACTGAAAAATTTGATTGGCGAGGTGTATTCCTTCAGTAGAAAAAGCATATGAAAGTTCCAAGAGCAAGGCCCATGAGGAAGACTTGGTTCTGGTAACAGGATCTTTCTTCACCGTTGCCGAGGTCCTTCAAATTAAGCGTTGAAAGCATTCCAACCTTGCGCCCTTAGCGCAATAGCCTCATTGCCTCTGGTAATAATGCGCGGACCACTCACCTTCTCTGTCATGTGACCAATCACTGTGAAATGGGGACTACCTTTTATCTTTTCGTAATCTGATTGAGAAATTGTAAAAAGCAATTCGTAATCCTCACCACCATTCAATGCACAAGTGGTGGCATCCAAATGAAACTCTTCTGCCACGCGCTGAACATCTGGCGAAACTGGAATTTTGGCCTCGTACAAATCACAACCCAATTCACTTTGCGTGCACAGGTGCATGATTTCGGAGGACAACCCATCAGAAATATCTATCATCGCTGTTGGCGTAACCTTTAAATCTTCTAAAAATTGAATTGCATCTACTCTCGCTTCTGGCTTCAATTGCCTCTGAAGAACATAATCGTATCCTATCAATTCTGGCTGAATAGATGGAGTGGCTTTATACACCTCTTTCTCTCTTTCCAAAACTTGCAAACCCAAGTAAGCCGCTCCTAGATCACCAGTTACTACCAACAAGTCATTCAGCTTGGCACCTGAACGGTAACTGACCTTTTCAGGATAAACTTCACCAATTGCAGTGATGGACAAAGTCATCCCATGCAATGCTGTTGAAGTATCACCTCCAATTAAGTCTACTCCATATTTCTCACAAGCAATTTGCATTCCCGCGTATAACTCCTCGATGGCTTCCAAAGAAAATCGATTGCTAACTGCAAAACTCACCGTAACATATTTTGGAGTTGCATTCATAGCACAGATATCACTAACGTTTACTGCAATGGCTTTGTAACCCAAATGCTTCAATGGTGTGTACATCAAATCAAAATGAACACCCTCAACCAACAAATCTGTAGTGACCACCTGATCCGTTGAACCTCCCGTTGCCAAAACAGCTGCGTCATCGCCAACACCCTTCAATGTTGTTTCATGTTGAGGAACAAAATATTGAGTCAGGTGATTGATCAATTCAAACTCACCCAAGCTATCCAACTCTGTACGATTTTCCATATTACAAAGATACTATGATTGTGAAGGACGAATGGCCTTCAAATTCATTTGAACCGATGTTCTCCCGTTAAATACATTAATCTCCAAAGCACACAAAACATCTACCGGACCTGCTAAAATCATTTCCATGCTATCGGCCATGCCAAAACCAATGGCATCAAAATATGTCCCACCGATACCCTGACGCAATGAACACTTGAGGTGTTTTCCATCTGCACCAATTTGTCTAGGAGGAAAAGCCGGTCTCAAACCCTCAATCAGAAATACAGGCGCCATGTTTTCCGGTCCACAAGGTGCAAATCCGCTTAACGCCTTGACCCATTCCATTTCCACTTCAGCCAATTTGATAACGATGTCATACAATACAACAGGCTCTGGTCGAACATGATTTAACTTCTCACGAACCACATGATTGAATTTCTCTCGAAAAGTCAACAAATTCTCTTCCTTGATACTCATCCCAGCTGCCATTGTATGACCGCCAAACTGAATCAACTCTTCCTTGCAAGCATTGAGGGCTTCATAAATATCCAAGCCTTCAATGGAGCGAGCACTTCCTGCCCAGACATCATGGCTTTTGGTGAACACAATGGTGGGTCGATAGTGTTTCTCCAAAACACGCGATGCCACTATACCAATCACCCCTTTTAACCAATGCTCATTCCACAAGACATTGACAAAAGCTTCTTGGTTAAACGGATCAGCCTCCCACACTGCCAATGCTTCGGCGGTTACACTCTGGTCAATGCTTCGTCGAGATTGGTTGTACTCTTCAATTTGACCAGCAATGCTTTCCACCTCTGAAGGGTCATTGGCCAAAAGAAGGGAAACTGCAGCATTACCCGAGGCTATTCGTCCAGCCGCATTGATACGAGGCGCAAGCAAAAAGACAATATCACTAACTGACCAATTCCGGTCCTTGGCTCCAGAAAAGGCTATCAAACCTTTTAAACCTGGTCGCATATTCTGTTGCATCATTTGCAAACCCAGCGCAACCAAATTTCTATTTTCATCCACCATTGGAACGATATCCGCACATGCGGCCACTGCTACCAAATCCACTGTGGTTAAAATCCAACTCATTGGCCACCCTTTTCTTTCTGCGCAGGCCATCATCAATTTATAGCCAACACCACATCCACTCAGACCTTTGAAAGGGTATTCACAGTCCTTTCGTTTGGGATTCAAAACTGCATTCGCTGCCGGCAAAATATCCGGCTCATGATGATCGCAAACAATCACGTCTATACCTGCGTTTCTGCATTGCAATATGCGAGGTCCATCTTTTGTTCCGCAGTCCAATGTAATGATCAACTGAAACTCCTGATCAATGGCCCATTGCGCGCCGTTGGCTGAAAAACCATACCCCTCTTCATATCGATCTGGAATGTAAGAAACACAGTTGGCCTTTGCTTGATTCAACACCGACATCACCAATGCCACGGAACAAGTTCCGTCAACATCATAATCCCCAAAAACCAGAATCTTGGACCCTTTTTCCAAATGAGAAAGCAGCAAATCCACAGCTATACTCATGTCTTGCATAAGAAATGGATTGTGCTGACTTAGGCTCAATGGTGCAGAAAACACCTCCCAATTCTCAATACCCTTTGCAAGTATCAATCGACTAAAAGGTGACAACCCATTGCTTTCCTCTAATTCTGAATTTCTTCTTTTCCAAATCATGCAGCAAAGGTGATGCTTTCATTTGACCGCAGCAAATAATGCATAACAAACACATATTTCATCCCGATTTGCAACCTATTCCTCACCGATATTGTCTTTTTATGTATATTGCACAACCGAAAGCCTAATTAAGAAATGAAAACAACTCAGTATTTCTCTCTATTCGTTTCAGCGATGGTCTCGTTATTGTTATTAACGGGCTGCCCCAATCCTGAAAATAAAATTCCCGCCAACTGTTTTGATGGAATTTTAAACAACAACGAACAATTGATTGACTGCGGTGGTCCATGTGAAGAGTGCGACCATTGTATCGACGGAATTTTCCAACCTGATTTGGGAGAAACTTGGTTGGATTGTGGCGGTGAATGCGGAGCCTGTGATCCTTGCACCAATGGTATCCAAGACAGCTTGGAGATGGGTGGTGACGAGACCGGTGTGGATTGTGGAGGAACCAATTGCGGTCCATGTGGTGACCTTTGTGGTGATGGACTTTTGAATGGAAATGAAACACAAATAGACTGTGATGATACCGCTTACGTTGATGTAGATGGAAACAACTACTACAATCTAGGAGATATCTACACAGGTAATTGCCAAATATGCCCAACATGTATCGATGAGATCATGAATGGAAATGAAGTAGGTATAGATTGTGGCGGTTCAATGTGCAGCCCTTGCGCAACAGATGGTAACTGTACAAATGGTTTCATTGATGGAAATGAATTTTGGAATGACTGCGGAGGTAGCACTTGTCCTGTTTGCGATTCAATATTGGATTGGACAGCAGGAGGAACTGCTTTTGGATCTGTAAGCTACATGAAAACTTTCAATGGTTACAGCTTTGACGTCACCGGAACTACGCTTACTTCTCAAATGCTCAACATCAAATGCGCTGAACCAGCAGCTGGTTGGAATTTGGGGACAGTTATTTCGATGGGTCCAAGTACTACCGACCAAATTGCATACACCAACAACAACATTGTTTATTCAACTTTGATCAATGGCGCTTCTGGCTCTTTCACCTTGATTAAGTTTGAAGCCCCAGCAGGTGCAGATGCTTACATCCGCGGATCGTTCACAGGAACTTTAAAATCAAACACAGGAGCTACCATGACCATCTCCAATGGATTGATTCAAATTAGATACGAATAATCTGAAATTGTATTTCACATAATTAAAGGCTACCGATTGGTAGCCTTTTTTATTGCTTAATCGCCCTTAGCATCTCTCGCTTCCCTGGTGGGCCCGCAAGCCGCTCTACTTGGAAACCAGCCTGCTGCAAATTTCTGCGCACTTGGCCTTTGGCACAATAGCTAACCCAGACGCCTTCAATGTTCAGCAAATCATAACATTTCTGCATCATTTCCAATGTCCATAAATCTGGCTCCAACTCTGGTCCAAAGGCATCAAAATAAATCACATCAAACTTTTCATTTAAACCGATTTCCTGCAATCCTTTTCTCCATTTTTTAAACTGAAAGGAATGATTAAATGGGTTGACGTCATCAAAGCTAGATGCATGAATATCTGCAATAAACGATTTTCGTTTTTCATCCAACTGTGCATCACACAGCGCAGTGACCAATTGGCTATTCAATGGAAATGGCTCCAATGCCGTGTAATGAATAACCTGATTGGGTTTAGCTTCATAAGTTAAAAGTGCATTTAGCCCAGTCCCCAACCCTACTTCTAAAACAGATATTTTTGATCGATGATCAAACAATTTCAATCCATTCTTGATAAATACATGGTTGCTCTCTTGCTCTGCTCCATGCCGAGAATGATACGTTTCATTCACTTCTGGAATCCAAAAAGTAAATGAACCATCTTCAGTTTTAATCAATTTGCGCACTGGTGAATTGTTCACCGCGGTATTGTTCAAAGCTTTATTCATTGGGCTTTCCGATTCTTCCATCTTCCTTTAATTTTGATCATCAAACGCAAATTCATGGCAAAGAAAACCAAAACCACAACAACCAAAAAGAAATCTTTCTACTCAGAAACGAGTATGAACTTTTTGGAAACCTATTTGAACAACGCATCCCCTACAGGATTTGAATCTCCAGGACAACAGCTCTGGTTGGATTACATCAGACCATATGTGGATGAATACATGGTGGATACCTACGGCACTGTTGTTGGCGTAATTAATCCTCAAGCAAAATATAAAGTTGTCATAGAAGCCCACGCCGATGAAATTTCTTGGTTTGTTCATTACATCACCAGCGATGGATTCATCTATTTGAGAAGAAACGGTGGCAGTGATCACATGATTGCACCCAGTAAAAGAGTCAATATTCACACGCCAAAAGGTGTGGTCAAAGGTTTGTTTGGATGGCCTGCCATTCATGTGCGTACAGCGGAAAAAGAGGAAACGCCTAACATGAAAAACATCTTTTTGGACGTGGGAGCGTCTAGCAAAAAAGATGTTGAAGAAATGGGAATACACGTTGGATGTGTAGCCACATTTGATGATGAATTCATGGTGCTCAATGACCGCTTTTTTGTTGGACGTGCACTGGACAACCGCATCGGTGGTTTCATGATTGCTGAAGTAGCTCGTCTCTTAAAAGAAAGAAAAGACAAATTGCCTTTTGGTGTGTACTTCACCAACTCCGTTCAAGAGGAAATTGGATTGAGAGGTGCTGAAATGATAGCTCATCGCATCAATCCAGATGTTGCCATTGTTACAGATGTTTGCCATGACAGCTCTACTCCAATGATGAATAAAGTGCGTGATGGAGAATTGGCGGCAGGCAAAGGACCTGTTGTCAGCTATGGCCCAGCTGTCCAGAACAATCTATTGAAACACATCATTGATGTTGCATCAAAGAACAAAATTGAGATCCAACGTCAAGTGGCCTCTCGTTCCACTGGAACAGACACAGATGCTTTTGCCTACAGCAACATGGGTGTGGCCAGCGCCTTGATTTCATTGCCTTTGCGATACATGCACACCACCGTTGAAATGGTGGACAAAAATGACGTTGAAGCTGTTATTGAGTTAATCTACGCCAGTTTAAAAGCCATTAAAAACGGTCAAGACTGGAGATACATCAAGTAAATTCACAAATCAACCGAAAAAGGGATGAATGAGGATAACAATTCTCATTTTTCCCTTTTTTTCATATTGATTACCTTTGTCCAACGATTCAATGAAAGTCGAACTTAAACATTAATGCATGAACCATGTAGGTACTCGTCCTGAAGGAGCAACACTCGATTATTTGGGACTAAAAAATTTGGCTACGGCCTTTTGGAATCTATCTCCAGCAGAATTGGTAGAAGAAACCATCTCATTAGAACAAGGAAGTTTAACAAGCACGGGAGCCCTTGCCGTTGACACCGGTGAATTCACTGGACGTTCTCCAAAAGACAAGTTCATTGTCAAGGATAGCAAAACAGAAAATTCTGTTTGGTGGAGCCAATTCAATATTCCATTCGAAAGCGCCAAATTTGACCGCTTGTTTGAGAGAATGCAAGCTTACTTGACAGGCAGAGAGGTTTATGTTCGCGATGCCTTTGTATGCGCAGATCCAAGATATAGAATGAATGTTCGTGTTGTAACAGAATTCCCTTGGAGCAATATGTTTGCCTATAACATGTTCATGCGTCCCACCAAAGAAGAATTGAAAACCATTCAACCTGATTGGCACGTCATCTGTGTTCCAGGGTTTATGGCAGACGCTGAAATTGACGGTACAAGACAGCATAATTTTGCGGTTATCGACTTTACCAAAAAAATGGCCATCATTGGTGGTACTGGATATACAGGTGAAATCAAAAAAGGAATATTCACCGTTTTAAATTACGTGTTACCTCATGAAAAAGGAGTGCTTCCCATGCACTGCTCAGCCAATGTAGGAAAAGACGGAGATACAGCCGTATTCTTTGGATTAAGCGGAACAGGAAAAACAACTTTATCCTCTGATCCCAATCGCCAATTGATTGGTGATGATGAGCATGGATGGACGGATACAACAGTTTTCAATTTTGAAGGTGGATGCTATGCAAAAACCATTGATCTTACCAAAGAGAAAGAACCTCAAATCTATGACGCCATTAAGTTTGGTGCCATTTTGGAGAACATCGGTTTTGAAGAAGATGGTGTAACACCTGATTACGAGGACAAATCAAGAACTGAAAATACCCGTGTAAGTTACCCCATTCACCACATCGATAATGTGATGAATCCTAGCATGGGCGGTATTCCCAAGAATATTTTCTTCTTAACCTGCGATGCATTTGGTGTATTGCCTCCCATCAGCAAGTTAACCAAGGGTCAAGCCATGTACCAATTTATCAGTGGATACACTGCTAAAGTAGCAGGTACTGAAGCTGGAATTACTGAGCCAACAACCACATTTAGCGCTTGTTTCGGTGCTCCTTTCCTTCCACTTCATCCAACGCAATATGCAGAGATGATGGGTAAGAAAATTGACGAAAGCGGAGCCAAGGTTTGGTTGATCAATACAGGCTGGAGCGGTGGTTCCTATGGTACAGGAGAACGAATGAAATTGAAATTCACCCGTGCTATGATTACTGCAGCATTAGAAGGTAAATTGGATAACGTTGAATTCAAAACCCACGAAGTTTTTGGTTTATCCATGCCCACCTCTTGTCCTGACGTTCCTGCGGAATTATTGGATCCAAAATCTACTTGGAAAGATGGATCTGCTTATGATGCAAAGGCCAATGAACTGGCTGAAAAGTTTGTTGCTAATTTTGAAAAATTCAGAGAGTTTGCCAATGAAGAAATCATGGCAGCTGCTCCAAAAATTACCGCATGATCATTCCAACTTCTGGCATTTCACTGTCAGCTTTGAAAGACCTATTTTATTCATCGGAGAGCCTTGAGCTCTCCGATGTTGCAATACAACAAATCCAAAAAGCCAGAACTTATCTGGACTCATTTAGCGGTGCCAATGGGGCTCCTGTTTACGGTGTGAATACTGGATTTGGCTCTCTTTGCAACACTATTATTCCTGACCAAGACATGAGTCAGTTGCAACGCAATCTGCTCATTTCGCATGCTTGTGGAATGGGTAATGAAGTCCCCTCTGAAATTGTTCGCTTGATGTTGCTGCTGAAAGTTCTTGGACTCAGCAAAGGATATAGCGGGGTTCAACTGGAGACTGTTCAATTGCTTTTGGACTTATACAACAACAAAATGACACCCGTTGTATACGAGCAAGGATCATTGGGTGCTAGCGGTGACTTGGCTCCACTTTCCCACATGTGTCTTCCCCTTTTAGGACTGGGCGAGGTTGATTACAAGGGACAAAAGATTTCAGGACAAGAAGCTCTTTCCATACTGGGAAAAAAGCCCATTGTATTAAAAAGCAAAGAAGGATTGGCACTCATCAACGGCACGCAATTCATGAGCGCCTATGCCACCTTTAATGTATGGCGCGCACAGGATGCCATCAACAAAGCCAACCTTACAGGAGCCATGAGTTTAGAGGCTTATGACGGTCGAACAGAACCCTTTTTACATGCCTTACACGCCGTGCGTCCACACGCAGGGCAGTTGCACATTGCTGCGCAATTCCGTAAGCTTTTAAAAGGATCTTCGATTGCTTCACAAGAAAAGTCACATGTGCAAGACCCATATAGCTTCAGATGCATCCCTCAAGTGCATGGAGCCTCTTGGGATACGTTGCAATATGTGACAACCGTTGTAGAAACTGAAATCAATGCGGTTACCGATAATCCTGTGGTTTTGGTAGATGAAAATAAAATCATCAGTGGTGGACATTTTCACGGTCAGCCGCTATCCCTTGTTTTGTCCTATTTAACCATTGCAATGGCTGAGATTGGCAGTATATCAGAGAGACGAATTTATAAGTTGATCAGTGGTACGAGAAATTTACCAGCATTTTTAACGCCCAATCCAGGATTAAACTCTGGATTCATGATTGTTCAGTACACCGCTGCATCTATTGTATCACAAAACAAACAATGGTGTACACCAGCTGTCATTGACACCATCGACAGCAGCAATGGACAAGAGGATCACGTGAGCATGGGGGCCAATGCCGCAACGCAATTGCACCGGGTCATGGATAATGTCGAAAAAATTATTGGACTGGAAGCGTTCACAGCAGCACAAGCATTGGATTTTAGACGCCCATTACAATCTTCTCCAATGATTGAAGAAGCCCACCAATCCATCCGAAAAGTAATCCCATTCATCGAAACCGACACCTACATGAGCCCTTTGATGCATGCCGCATTTGAATGGGCGAAGGGATGAGGAGTTGAAGATATGGGGAACGGAAGGAAGGATTAAAAACGGTCAAGCTAAATCTGGCATTAACATCATCACTTCATCACTTCCCTCTTCCTCTGATCACCGTTAACACCGTGTAAAAAAGTATCTTGATGTCCATGGCTAGTGTCATGTTTTCCAAATAAAGGATATCATATTTGAGCCGTTGTACCATCTGTTCTACATTTTCTGCATAGCCATATTTCACTTGTCCCCATGAGGTGATGCCTGGTCTTACTCTGAGCAATTTTTTTACGTGAGGAGCCTGCAGCTTGATTTGATCGATATAGTATTGTCTTTCAGGTCTAGGCCCAACCAAGGACATCTCTCCAATCACAACGTGACCAAATTGCGGAATCTCATCCAGTCTGGTTTTTCTCAAAAATTTTCCAATACCTGTAATCCTTTGATCGTGTGAGGAGGACAACTGAGGACCGTTCTTTTCAGCGTCCAAGAACATGGTTCTAAATTTCAACATTCTAAAAGTCTCACCATGGATTCCTACGCGTTCTTGCCAAAAGAAAATTGGACCTTCAGAACTCAATTTCACACCTATGGCAATTATGATATAGACAGGCAATAAAATAATTATTGCTATCAAAGACAACACAACATCCATCAATCGCTTCAAACTCATCTGCCAAGTAGGCATTAACTCCCTATTGATTCTAACCAATGGCACACCATAAATACCCGTCATTTTAACTGAACCGCTCAACAAATCAAAAGTATCTGGAATGATACTCACATCGACGTCAAAGTCCAACAATACTGACATCACTTCAGAAAGATGTTTATGATCTGAGCTTTCCACAGCTACGATCACTTCTTTAATGTGGTGTTCCCTAATCAATCCTGCCAACTGATCTACTTGCCCCAAAAAAGGCATGTATTGTTTCAATAAATCATCCTTACCATTGATTCTCACAAAACCTACAAAGCGATACCCCCCCATGTTGTTTCCAGATACAATTTCATCGTAAAGTGCTAAGGCACGAGCATTACCCCCAACAATCAATGTTGGAAATCCCCACTCTCCGCTTTTCATCCTTCTAACTGTCGCAGAGGTGAGCACCAAACGCAATGTCAATGCAATAATCCAATGCGAAATAAACAAAACAGAAATGCTGCGGTAATATGAAGTGTATCCAGGAAGGCGATCATCCAATAAAATCAAGAAGAACAATAGCAAACTTCCAATGATTGTTGCCAAGGTCATTTCACCAATTTCCTTTAACCGATGTCGTTTAAATATTTGTCTGTAATGACCCAATAAAAAGTACAACACTACCCAAAAGAGTGGAATGAAAAATAAACCCAAAATGAAATTTGGATCATGTGATTCGATTTTCCATAAATCATTAGTAGGTATAAACTCCCAATACACTTTTCGGAATGAATACAAAACAAACCATGACATCCATGCCGCTATCACGTCGGTGACGATGTACTTTGCTATTTGTTTTGCATTATTCATTGATTACCACTGCACCCACTTCAAATTATCCAAATACAACTCACAAGACTTTCCTGCCTCATCAGGAATCATTTCTACAAAAAACTTAAAACTTGTCGCTTGAGGATGCTTGCTTGGTAAATCCCCAAAATCAACATAGATTTTGTTCCAATCTGGAGTGCCAATTGTTGTTTGTGAAGGATTGATAATTAATGCAAAGTACTTTGATTCAATTCCTGCCTCGGTGATAAGCAGACCTACTGAAAATTTGTTATTGGCACTATAATTCATTTCCAAGAAATAATAGTTACCAGCCACATAACCCAGGTTTTCATCGCGCATGAAATACAATCTATTTTGAGATGCATCGATAACACCTTTACCACTCCGGTTGCCTTCAAATACAACTTCAGGATCTGTAATTGCTGAGAATGCACCATTGTTTCCGGGCAACGGCACTAAAAAATTCCCACTCTCAAAACCCAATTCTTCTATTACAGCTTGCTCATAATATTCAAACTGAGGTTTAACTGTAACGGAATCTCCTGGAGAAACATTGAGTGTTGTATCAAAAGCGGGCGAAAAAACATACTTAATCCGGGAATTACTCATTCCGTTGTTTTTGATTCCAGGAAAAATTTGAATGTTGGCAGCTCCATCATCGATAACCGGAACTACGGCGGGCAGGTCATAAATACCTAAAAGTTGCTCATCATTGTACACCCACACCTCGGTGATTTTCTGATCACTGGTTCCTTCACCAGGACGAACATTAAACGAGTAATCTGGAATATGAATAAAAGCTGGAACCACAGCTTTTTTGCATTGCGAAAACATCAGCAAAGCAAGACCACTCCATATCATCCACCTAAATCGTAACAACTTTGTTTTGGTTATCGGCCAACGAAAATAACGCAAGCCGATGTGAGAAACGCATCTCTCCGAGAATTATTGCAAAAAGGTCTCAAAATTTTCAGGCCTATTGCTGAACAATGATTGATCACATCGAGAACCAATGCTCAATGCCACTTCCAAGGACTTGATGGCATCTTCCAAAGAAACTTCTACTTTTGAATGCTTCTCAATTGCATTAGCGAAACTGACGAGCTCATCCATGATTGCATTGCCTTTTTCAACCAACGTCCATTCCAAGGCCTTGCTGGGTTCCACGGCGCTTAATTTTCGCCAACGGTGCTCTAAAAAATCAATCTCAACCAATTGATCAGCCATGAACAATTGCATTCTACGGACGGATGTATCATTGACCCGCGAAGCATACAAGTGAACCGATGTACCATTGTCCATTTCCATGGTCACCTGCGCAACATCTAACTCATTGCCTTTCCAAGGAATTCCGTAGGCCAATATTTTTCTTGGACTGGCCTTGGTCAAATTCAAAATCAAATCGATGTCATGAATCATCAAATCCAAAACAACAGAAACATCCATGCCACGATCATTCACCGGTGACAAGCGGTGACAAACAATCATCTTGGGAGACTTAATCTCTTTCATCGCAGCTTGAAAGGCTGGATTAAAACGCTCCACATGTCCTATCTGAACCACTACCTCGGCTTCTTGCGCCAATCGCAACAATGATTTGGCCTGTTGCATATCCACGCAAACGGGTTTTTCAATAAATACATGCTTAAACGATCTGATGCACTTGGTGGCCAACTCAAAATGTGTAGCTGTTGATGAGGCAATAATCACCGCATCCACTTGTTCCAATAAATGATCTACACTATGACTAGGCATAAGACCTGTGATATCCATGGCAGCCTTTGCCATGGCAGTAGAAGGATCAAAAAAAGTAACCAAAGAAAACCGACTAGACAAATTAAACAAACACTGGAGGTGAATTTTCCCCAAATGTCCTACACCCAAAACTCCCACCTTAATCATAAAGCTATACTACGGGCTTTTCGGACAACTTATTGCCCAGAATACAATTTGTATCTACATCGGTGCGTTAATTTCTTGCACCAAAAAGAACTGACCCCAATCTTATCAATGTACTACCCTCCTCAACGGCTATGGGCCAATCACCGCTCATTCCCATGGAAATCACATCAAATTGAAGAGTCATTTCAGACTTCAAACCATCAAAACATTTTTTTAACTGACCAAACTCCTTTCTAATCACGGTTGTGTCATCAACAAAAGAAGCCATTCCCATAACACCTCTGATAATGACCAAAGGCTCATCATTGTCTTTTAATTCCTTCTTGATTTGATCAATGTCATCCAATGACCAACCAAACTTGGTTTCTTCTTGCGCAATGTGAAATTGCAACAAGACCTCTATTATTCGGTTGTTCTTCCTGGCCTGCTTTCCTATTTCCTTCAATAAACTCAAGGAATCTACTCCGTGAATCATCTTCACAAATGGTGCGATGTATTTTACCTTGTTGGACTGCAAATGACCGATAAAATGCCACTGGATATCCTTGGGCATCACCTCAGCTTTGCTCACCAACTCTTGCACATAGTTCTCACCAAATTGTTTTATTCCATTATCATACGCCTCAAGCAAGTCCTCCACAGGCTTGGTTTTAGAGACCGGCAAGATCATCACATGAGCGGGAAGCTCATCTTGTATCTTTTTGTACTGAGAAAAATCAAACGCCATAGGTAATGGGATAGATGACCAAACCACTGCGTAATTTGGGTTCAATGTAAGTACTCTTTGGAGGCATAATACCCTCTTGATCTGCAACTGATTTGAGCTGAGTCACACTCACTGGAGACAAAACAAATCCAACCGTAGCATTGCCTGAGTCAATTTGCTCTTGCAAATATGCAATACCCTTTGGGCCCTCTGAATATTTCAATCGACGATCTTTCCTGAAATCCTCAAACTCAAAAATTGGTGCCAATACTTGATTGGCCAAACGGTCTGGATCAATAGAATCATCTTCATTAAATATCCACCATGTAATATTGTTTTTAAAAACAACTCCAAACACACCAGATGGTGGCTCGTCATTCATGACAGCACCATAATATCTATCAAACTTAGCTTGAAACATTTGCAGAATCTGCTCTTCTCCAAAACGAACATCTTTAACCAAACGATGAAAAGGATGAATGGTCAAATCAGCTTCATCTATGACATAACTTAAAAAATGGGCTGCCCCAGGCCATTCAGGATGCTGCTTATACAAACGTTCACTTGATGCAGAACGATGATGTCCATCGGCTATGTAAACCGATTCCATTTTCGAGAATGCATGACGTATTTTCTGAACTTCTGAAATATCATTTATACACCATAATGTATGCTGTGCCTGATCTGTGGTAGAGAAATCTGCAAAGGGTAACCGTTGAGCAACGGATTCCATCCACATTTTGAAGTCTGTTTCCAATTGTGCAAACATTAATACGGGCTCAGCATTGATTCCAGTGACAGCTAAATATTCTGAAAAAAGATTCTCTCTGCTCTCAATGGTATGCTCATGCACTTTGATTACTCCTTTCCTATAATCTTCAACTGAAATACCACCTATCCACCCCAAGTAAGTCTTGCCTGATTTCACTTGACGGTAGAGGTAATAGCTCTCATCACTTTCTTGAACCAAAACACCGTTGCGCACATAGGCATCAAACAAATTGCGCACCTCCATAAATTTCAAATGCTCCGCCACATCACGCTTCTGCGTAGGATGAATAACATGTAAAAATGTATATGGATTGGTGCTGAGTTTATTCTGTAACTCTGATTCAGAATACGATAGAAATGAACGAGATGCTACCAAATGCATCTTGTCCCGGGTAGCCCTGATTCCCTTAAATGGTTCAAATTTGGCCATGGAGGCTTATGCGATTCCCGCCACAATACTGGCAATTTCTAATCCAATTCGCTCTTGAGCTTCAGCTGTTGAGGCTCCAATGTGTGGGGTAGCAATTACACGTGGGTGTTCCAAAAGATCCTTGCGAGGGTTAGGCTCATTTTCAAAAACATCCAAGCAAGCACATTGTATCAAATGATTATTCAACGCTTCTAACAAGTCATCTTCATTGACTACACCACCACGAGAAGTATTCAAAATTACTGCTGACTTCTTCATCAACGCCAACTCAGCCTTGCCAATCACTGCATCTCCGTTGGGTTGCTTGGGTACGTGCAATGAAATAAAATCAGCAATGGACAGTGCTTCATGCAGCGGCATATGAGGAATCTCTACACTAATCGATTGGTTAGCTATGTTCAATTCAATATTAGAAGAAACTTTATCTGTCTTATCCGTTGCGACAACCTTCATTCCACATCCAAGTGCATAAGCAGCCAAGGATTTCCCAATACGACCTAAACCAACAATGACGAGTGTTTTCCCACTCAACTCAACACCTTTGCTATATATCTTTTTTAAATCTCCAAACTGCGAATCTCCATTGCTGGGCATACTCCCACCTGCTGCATAAATAAAACGTGACGCTGCAAACATCATGGACATCGCCAATTCCGCAACGCTTTGAGAACTTGATGCCGGTGTATTAAAAACCAACAAACCTTTCTCTTTGGCATAAGCTGCATCGATATTGTCGATACCCACTCCACCACGACCAACAAACTTCAATTCAGGACAACCATCGATAATATCCTTGCGCACTTTGGTGGCGCTTCGAACCAACAATCCTTGAACTCCATTGGTTGTAATATAATTCACCAATTGATCTTGAGGAACAAAATTGGTTTCAACCACATGTCCTTGCGCTTCCAACGCCGCCTTTCCACCAGCGTCGATGCCGTCGTTTGCCAATATCTTCATTACCCTTTTGTTCTTTCAAATTCTTTCATCACATCCACCAATACTTGCACACTCTCAATAGGAAGTGCGTTGTACATAGATGCACGGTAACCACCTACGCTTCTGTGACCTGCTATACCGCTAATTCCTGCCGACTTCCACATTGCATCAAATGCAGCGCCCATGGTATCATCATTCAGTCTAAATGTAGGATTCATCCATGATCTTGCCTCGTTCACAGCGTGACCATGAAACAACCCGTTGCGATCCAATTCATCATAGAATAATTTTTGCTTTGCAAAATTCCTTTCCTCCATTCCCTTCAATCCTCCTTGTTCCTTGATCCAACGTAAAGTCAACATGCAAGTATAAATAGACAAGACAGGGGGTGTGTTGTACATGCTATCCTTTTCGATGTGCGCTTGAAGGTCCATGTAAATGGGTAATTTTCTTCCTGTTTTGCCCAACTGCTCTTGGTCAACGATGTACAAAGTAGCTCCAGCTGGTCCCAAATTCTTTTGCGCTCCTGCATAAATCAGGGCATGTTTAGATGCCTCTACCCTTCTCGAAAAAATATCCGAACTCATGTCACAAATCAACGGCACCGATGATTTGGGAATGTCCGCATATTGCGTTCCGAAAATAGTATTGTTCGATGTGTAATGCGCGTAATCATAGTTGCCTTCAAAGACAACGTTTGGAATGTAGCTGTGATTCTTATCAGACGAATCAAAAGGAACATCCACTTTACCCAAAATCTTGGCTTCTTTGATGGCTCCTGCGGCCCATACTCCTGTATTGGCATAAACCGCACTACCACCTTCCTTCATAAAATTCATGGCTGCCATATGGAAACCCAAAGTTGCTCCACCCTGCAAAAACAATACTTCAAATCGGTCAGGTAAAGACAAAATTTCTTTAACATTCTGCCTGGCTTCTGCAACCACTCGCTCAAAGTTCTTTGAACGGTGAGAGATTTCCAAAATACTCAATCCCATTCCATCAAATTCTTGAATGGCCTGTGCTGTTTGCTCAATCACTTGCTGCGGAAGGATGCTTGGCCCTGCCGAAAAATTATGCACTTTTGTCATCGCTACCGATTTTGTATTATAAACCCAATAAAACTTCTTCTGCTGTTTTTCCTCCAAAAATCATTCGCTCTGGATTCTCTAACATCTCTTTGATCTTCACTAAAAATCCAACACTCTCACGACCATCGATGATTCGGTGATCATAACTCAACGCCAAATACATGACAGGACGAATAACCACTTGACCATTCTCCGCTATCGGTCTTTCGACAATATTGTGCATCCCTAAGATGGCACTTTGCGGAGGATTGATAATGGGAGTGCTTAACATAGAACCAAACACACCACCATTGGTAATGGTAAATGTTCCACCAGCCATATCATCCACTGTAATTTTTCCATCTCTGGCCTTCTTTGCCAATCCCCCTATGGTCTTTTCAATTTCCGCCAAACTCAAACTTTCTGCATTTCTGACAATCGGAACCATCAATCCTTTGGGTGTGCTCACTGCGATACCTACATCACAAAAATCATGAAATACAATTTCTCCATTGTCGATTCTTGCATTTACTGCAGGGAAATGGAAAGCTGCTTCACAAACAGCTTTGGTAAAGAAGGACATGAAGCCCAAACCTACTCCGTGCTTTTCTTTGAAAACATCTTTGTACTTGGCTCTCAAATCCATCACCGGCTTCATGTTCACCTCATTGAATGTGGTCAACATCGCCGTTGTATTTTTAACTGAAACCAAACGTTCAGAAATCTTCTTTCTTAGATTGGTCATTTTTTCTCTGCGCTCATTTCTTGTGCCTCCACGCTGAGGAATAGAACCAGCATCAATACCTCCAGCTAATGCATTCAACACATCGCTTTTGGTAATTCTTCCACCTGGACCGGAGCCTGCAACTTGAGCAGGTGTAATTCCATTTTCAGCCATCACCTTGGATGCACTTGGGGATGGATGACCTGAAGCAGGGTGATTACTTGCCGCCGCGGGCATTGGGTTGGGAATCGGAGCGGTATCTTTTACAACAACTTTCTCTTCCTTCACAACCGCAACTCCTTCAGGAGCTTTTGCTGATCCGTCAATAATACATGCCACTGCACCCACTGCAATGGTATCTCCAGCTTGTGCCAAAATTTCAATAGAACCAGAAGCTTCAGCCGCCAGTTCCAAAGTAGCCTTGTCAGAATCTATCTCAGCAATAACTTGATCTTTGTTCACATAGTCCCCGTTTTTCACCAACCAATTGGCGATGATTACTTCACTGATGCTCTCACCAGGAGAGGGAACTTTCATTTCAAATTTTGACATTTTCAGATGTATAAAGGTATTGAACCAAATTTAGTTGCGAATTTGCATCCAATTTCGCTTTGTTATTCAAAAAATCAAGAAGATTTACGAACTTTCCAACATGAATGTTCTTCTTGTTTTTATTGGAGGGGGATTGGGAGCGTTGTTGAGGTGGGGACTCGGAAACATCCCTCTTTTCAGAGCGCAACATCTGTTAACCAGCACCTTGCTTTCCAATGTTATTGCTGCCATGTTGTTAGGCTTATCCTACCGTTTGTTGGCGCATGAGACTTCCAGCCATCAAAATGCCTTGTGGTTACTGATTGCAACAGGATTCTGCGGCGGTCTCAGCACCTTCTCTACATTCAGTCTGGAGAGTTTCAAAATGATTCAAAATCAAGAGTGGCTGAATTGTTCAGCATATCTGCTCCTCAATGTCGGACTATCCTTTTTATTGCTCATTTTTGCTTATCAAATTTCTGAAGGATGGAAGGGATAAGACCACTATTAAATTTCGAAACTCATGAGTCCAATGCCACTCAGACGGAATGGATATTGATGATTCACGGAGCTGGTGGCAGCACCCGTACTTGGAAAAAACAAATACCGGCCTTTTTTGATTCTCACAATATTGTTGTCATTGACTTACCTGGTCATGCTGCATCTTCAGAAGCCTGTTTATGGCAAAACAACTACAGCTTTGAGTGGATCAGCGAAGAAATTTGGCGTGTGGTTGATCACCTTAAAATCAGCGGCGTTCACCTTATGGGTGTATCCCTCGGTAGTATTATATCCATGCAGATGTACCACAGTAGGCCTAAGGCCATTCGATCCATGATTTTTGCAGGACCCATTGTTGCATTGAATAACAAATTGAGAATTTGGGCCAAAATTGGATTGACTACCGCAAAAATCATAGGCTATCGCAATTTCTACGCGCTGATGTCAAAAGTGGTGATGCCAAGAAAAAACCACCAGAAATCCAGGGATATTTTTGTTCGAGAAAGTAAACTATTATCGAACAAAGAGTACAAAAAATGGACTTCCATGTATGGGAAATACTTGGATGTTAAATTAAAACAGCTCTTTGATACCTGTCCGCAGGTCCCCACTTTTATTCTGGTTGGCAAACAAGATCACATGTTCTTTAAACCAGCTATGGAATATGCCGAACGATTTCGCAATATTCAAATTCAAATCATTGATCGTTGCGGTCACTTGGTCAGCCTTGAAAAGGCCGAGATTTTTAACCAGCACTGCAAAGTGTTTTTTGAAAAACTAAGATTGACTTCTAAGTAAAAAAAAATGGTTGCGTTTCCGCAACCATTTTCTTTATTACATTGATTTGTATTATTTCACAATCTGCATTGAAGAAACAGTTCCATTTGGAGCTTGAATCGTCAATTGATAAACTCCTGCGCTCAAATCATTGGCATCCAAATTCCAAACATTGGTACCTGATTGACCATTAAACTGATCCATCACGACCAACTGACCTTGTGCGTTGTACAATCTAATGTTATACTGACCCGCAGTTGTAGCATTCCATCTAATTGTTGTATTCTCAGCAACAGGGTTAGGAGAAACTACGAATGTGGTCAATTCCGTTTCATTAACTGAAGTTGGGATAGATCCAACAACATTCAAAGTGAATCCTGTTTGTTGCGTTCCGCCTGGGAAAACAGATCCATTGCCTTCAACAATGAAAGACAAACATGTTGTGTCAACTGTGCCATCAGCACAATACATGTACAAGCACAACTCATAAGTACCTGTCTCAGAATACTGCCATGTAGGGAAGGCTCCAGTCATTGAACCACCATCACCAGTGGACCAAACATACTGGGCATTGCTAGAAGGATCAGTAACATTTACAATCCAAACAACAAATGGAGTTGTTGCACCATTCATCATTGAATCTGTAACCATAAAAATATTGGCTTCACAACTTGAACCACCGCAATCTTCGTCCACTAGGCCATCACAGTCATTATCAACACCATTGTTGCACTCCTCAAATGCGCCAGGGAAAGCCCATGCATTTGCATCATTGCAATCTACATCGCTGGTGAAACCGTCATTATCATTGTCTACAAAAGTTGAGTCGCCATTACAACCCTCATCAATTGAACCGTCACAATCATTGTCTATTCCATTATTACACTCTTCATAAGCTCCTGGATAAATCCATTGGTTGTTATCGTTACAATCAGAAAATTCATCCCAACCATCGCCATCATTGTCTGCATTGGGATTACCAAAGCAATATTCCAATTCAAATGTCATGATGGTTCCTGGAATCCAAACGGTGTTGTCACACGCCTGAAGACCTTGACAGTTGGAAATACAAGCCCAAACCATCATTTGTCCCATTACATTACCTGTTACCGGGATTAAACCATCAAAACCACCATTGGGACCTGAATTAACCACCCTATCACCAGAAACACCAGTGTTTGAGTCTACATAAAATATGTGTACGGGCATGGAACCATTTCCTCCATTAATAATTCCGCTGAACGGAAGACCTTGAGACCAAGATTGCAG
>JBEISW010000098.1:0-7633 GCA_040375215.1 Crocinitomicaceae bacterium
ATAAAAAAATGGTATTTTTAAATTTTACATCGCAACATTTTCGCTAATATATTTTTGACATTTGCGAAATTATTCAATGAAAATTTCAATGAAAAATTCAGCCAGGTCCAAAATCACCTCACAACCTGAAACCGCTGGAAAGAATCACCGCATTTCAAAAAATAAACCCCTTCGGACAATTGCTCGATGTTGATGATTTGATTCTCTGAAACGATTCTTTCTCGCATCACGACTTCGCCTAACACATTGAAAATTTCAAATTGATCTACTGATTCATTGCGCTTGTTCTTTAAAACAACATGTGATGATGCCGGATTAGGAGAAAGCTGAATGTTTGAAGCCAGTGCCTCTTCTAAATTTTGAGAAAGCAAATTCAACACGTTGGAACGAGAAAAAACCAATGCGCGATCTGGATTGCAGCTCACGCCTTCCACTTCAACCATGTAATTCCATTCATCTGCCGGAGGATTAAGGTCTGTGTATGACAAAATATTGCTGGCAACTGTTGCGACGAGATTCATACTTCCCAAATTGTTTCCGCGATAAATACTGTAACTCGCAAAATCTATTCCTTCATAAGCACTCCAATTGAGATTGATGTTGTTGTTCAATCCTGGCGAGGTGGTCAAATGTATGGTTTTGTGCACTGCACCTGATGGCTCATACACAAATCCGCAACTGTCTTTCAAACCAATCTTGTAACGATTGGCTTGCACTTGCGGGTTGGAGTTGATGTCTTCAAATGCACCAGGAAGACTAAAGTCAACTTGGCCTATCTCTTGAAAAACATTGATTTCATTGGTCTCTTTGTACACCACTACTTGTCGCACTAAACTATTGGCAGCAGGCTCCCAAATGATGTGGTTGTATCCTGAGGCAATATCCACAGTGACCAAACAAATGGGAATCAACGGCGGGTTTGAAGGATCGATGCAACCGGCTCCGCAAGCCAAACACTCATTCCAACAAACTAGAGGAATGATGTAATCCTCATTACCTATTGTGACTACTCTATTCCCATTAGTCCAATCTGCGCAAAACACATCAGCAGAGAAAAACTCAGGATTCGACCAATCATTGCCGTTGACAAATTTGTACTCGTAGAATCCTGCGACTAGGTCAATCGTGACTGACCATATGCCATTCCCATTGTCGTTTAAAGCAATTCCTCCAGGATTCCAGTTGGGAAGATCATTGTCTATAACGCCATCTCCATTGACATCCGAAAAACTCCCAGCCAAATGAACCCCGCTCTGACTCACTATTTGACCGGACATGTCCACTTGAAAAGTCACCTGAACCGCGTTTGACATAAAAGACAACACCAAGAAAAACACCCACAATCCTATTTTTTTCAGCATTAACTTATTTATTTAGATGTGAATGTACACCTACAAAAGACTAAACAATGCAATGTGAAACGTATCTAAAATTATTATGCCGCTCCTACGGAGCTGGATTCAAAAACCGTTTTCCTTCTGTATTATGATTCTGCTCCTACGGAGCTGGATGCATTTAAAAATTGCAAGGAAATTAACATCCCTCCTCCCGATAGCGAAGCAGCTATTCGGGACCGATGTTCGATAGAATGACTAGCTTCTCATTTTGTTTTTGTTTTTGTTTCTGTTTCTCGCTCTGAAAAAACCACCTTTCAGCCAGAATATCGAATCGTTTCACTCTCGTTACATCATCACTTCATCACTTCATCACTTCATCACCTCATCGCCCCATAGCGAATCGCATTTCATGCTTTCGCTACTTCATCCCTTCATCACCTCCTCATATACTCCTTTACCGCCTCCGCCGTTGTCAGCCAATTCCGACCTTCTTTGTATCCAGCAATTTTGCCGCGTCTCACCAAAAGGCTCAGATATTCTTGTCCATAAGGCACTTCCACTTCCTCCACAATACTGGAGATGGGACGGTAATCATCATGATTGTTTTCTAGGTGACTCAAATAAATGTCCAAGGATCTTTCCAATGCCTGTAAAACCATCAACATCAACTTTTCATAGTTGCCTTGATTGGCCTTGTTTAATGCATCGTAATATTTCTTTCTATCCTGCTGTAAAATGATGGCGGGCGGATAGCCGGCATTCATCAACAACAAATTGAACATCAAGCGGACCGTCCTGCCGTTGCCATCAAAAAATGGATGAATCCAAACCATACGGTGATGAAACATCATGGCTTTAACGATCAGTGGCACATCACTCTTTTCATTGACCCAATCCAAAAGCTTCTCCATCAAATCGTCCACTTTCAATGCATTGGGTGGCGTGAAATTGGCACCCGTGATTCGTACTCCGGCATTTCTGTATCTACCAGCAAACTCTTTTTCTATTCTTTGTAAAACCAGACCATGGATGCGCATGACATCACTGGCCTTCATGGTGAATTTCTTTTGAACCATACCTTCCAATGCAGCTATTGCCTCATGGTGATTGAGTGTTTCAAAATGTTCTCTTAATGTTTTTCCACCAATGGTGATTCCATCCGACAGAATCACACGCGTCTCTTGCAAGGTAATGGTGTTGCCTTCGATCGCATTGGAATGGTAGGTCCATTCCATCATCATGCCCTCCCTTAACTTGTCCAATGCAACCGACGCAATGGGTCGTAGGTTATCCAACCGTGCTTTTTTAAGCTCAACGCGTTCTAGCATCAGCTGCAACTTTTCTTGGCCCCAAGGATAGGTTTTCCAATTCATGCTGCTAATATCGGATAAAATATTCAATTCACTCATCCGATATAAACTTTAACAGTTGAGATCTTCGTTAAAAAAGAATACTCCATTCCTAATCACCAAAAAACATATATATCTGGCGATTATAATCCCCAAAAATCATATATAATTGGGGATTTCAGATTTTGACTTGAAAAATTAGCCATTTTCACAAAATCTAAATCATTGGATAACAATCACTTGCGTGAAGCCAATATCGTTTTGGTTAATTTGATCAGTGGACTATCCAAATTCACGTGAATTTAGTCAGTGGACTGACAAAATTAACCTATATTTGAATCCATGGAAATTCAAAGGGCTTTGCTTGACAGGATAATGACCGCCATAAATACCAATAAAGTGTTGTTGCTTTTTGGTACTCGAAGAGTTGGCAAAACCCATTTGCTTCATCAAATTATTCAGCGCATCCAAAGGCCATATCTGTTCATGCACGGTGAGGATATGGAAGTTCAATCGCTTCTCAGTCGTCGGACTGCTGCGCATTATAGCACTGTTATTGGCAATCATACCTTGCTCATCATTGATGAAGCGCAAGCCATACCGCAAATCGGTCAGATTCTGAAGTTAATGATTGATATTAACCCTCAGTTGACCATCCTTGCAACAGGTTCATCCGCGTTGGATTTACTCAATCAATCCGGAGAACCTCTGACAGGAAGAAGTCAATCTTATCATCTCTACCCGATTGCGATTTCAGAACTTCAATTGGACTTGTTATCTGCCCGCAAACAATTGGAAGAAAGACTTATTTTAGGATCTTATCCAGAGTTGTTCCACATGAATAATTGGAATGAAAAAGCCAACTATTTGAAAGAACTCATTCAATCTTATTTGCTAAAAGACATATTGTCATTTTCTGGAATCAAACATGCGGATAAAATATACAGTTTACTCAAACTTGTGGCCTATCAGGTCGGCTCAGAGGTATCCTACAACGAACTGAGTAGAAATCTTGGAATCAATAAGGTAACAGTAGAAAACTACTTGGATTTGTTGACCAAGGTTTTCATCTTGTTCAAGCTGCCATCCTACAGCACCAACCCTAGAAAAGAAATTTCAAAAAGCGCAAAGTGGTACTTTTATGACAATGGAATTAGAAATGCCATCATCAATGATTTTAGACCCATTCACATGCGAAATGATATCGGGCAACTTTGGGAGAGCTATTTCATTGCTGAAAGGATCAAGCATCAATCCTACCTTTCAACAAGAGCGCAACATTATTTCTGGAGAAACTATCATCAACAAGAAGTTGACCTTATTGAAGTTTTTGACGGGTCTATCAATGCATTTGAGATAAAATACAACGAAAATAAAAAAGCCAAGAGCCCTCCTTCCTTTCAATCTGGTTATCCTCAAGCGCAATTCAACGTAGTGAATCCTGATAATTTCATGGAATACTTGACTTTACAATAAAAAAGAGGCTCTCGCCTCTTTTCCTATATTGTATTCATTAACATTTACTTGAACTTGACAGCAGTTGCTGTTTTGGTGGCTGGATCTACTTTGTAGAAGCCTTCACCGCTCTTGTCTCCTAGCTTGCCCGCTTGAACCATGTTCACCAATAAGGGACATGGAGCGTATTTGGGATTGCCAAATCCATCGTTCATGACACGCAAGATGGCCAAGCAAACATCCAATCCAATGAAATCTGCCAAACGCAATGGCCCCATGGGATGTCCCAAACCCAACTTCATTACTGTATCGATTTCCTCTACTCCTGCTACACCTTCAAACAACGTATAAATGGCTTCGTTGATCATAGGCATCAAAATGCGGTTGGCAACAAAACCTGGATAGTCATTTACTTCAACAGGGACTTTTTGCAACTGCTTGGACATTTCAAAAACAGCTTCTGTCACAGCATCTGAAGTACTGTATCCACGAATCACCTCCACCAACTTCATGACAGGAACCGGATTCATGAAATGCATGCCAATCACTTGCTCTGGACGCTTGGTCACAGATGCAATCTTGGTGATAGAAATGGAACTGGTGTTGGAAGCAAGGATGCATGCCGCTGGCGCGAATTCATCCATGGATTGAAAAATCTTCAATTTCAAATCCACATTCTCTGTAGCTGCTTCAACAGCCAAATCTGCATTGGCAATTCCTGACTTTAAATCCGTCACCAAACTCAAATTGGCCAAAGTCGCACTCTTGGCAGCTTCATCAATTAAACCCTTGGACACTTGACGATCCAAATTCTTGGTAATGGTTTGCAAGGCACGGTCCAATTGGCTTTGGTTGACATCTACCAAATTGACCTTGTTGCCATATTGTGCAAAAACGTGAGCAATCCCATTTCCCATGGTTCCTGCTCCGATGACTGTGATATTCTTCATTTTAATTTATTCTGTGGGCGAAAATACATCAGGTTATGCTCACTCCAACTGACGCCAAGCGGTTTCTCCGTCTCGGGTGATTTGAAAAATCCAATATAAAAGTAACCCCCAGATAAAGGTAGTCAGGGCATATACTACATCCTTGGTTACCCAATATGTCAATGCAGCGCTGAACATATATGATATCATGACCAAATGAAAGCCCAATTTCCTTTTGCGATATAACAAAAACAGACCTCCCAGTGTAATCAAGCCAATGTAGCCCGACCAAACGTAATAAGTTGGATTGAGGAAATCCACCCCATCAATTTTCACCAACATCTCACTCTTGGTTATGCCGTAAAAGCTACTTATTGCATTTATTACAATAAGTGCAATCAACCAAGTCACCACACAACCGTGTCTTCTGCCTGTGGGGGGCATTGGAGGCTGCTGCGGTTTAGATTCCGTTGGGGTTTGCTCTTTATTTTGCTCTGATTCCGTCCAATTTTCCATGGGGCTAAAATAGATATTTTAATTCTTCCTCGATTTATGGTGTGTTTTTATCTGCTTGGATTATTTTTGTGCCACTTACGAAATAAAGATATGCGCGAAATTCAATTTAGAGAGGCCATCTGTGAGGCCATGTCAGAAGAGATGAGAAGAGATTCCTCTGTTTTCCTTTTGGGAGAAGAGGTGGCTGAGTACAACGGTGCTTACAAGGCTTCCAAAGGCATGTTGGACGAGTTTGGTCCCAAGCGCGTCATCGATACCCCTATTGCTGAATTGGGTTTTGCCGGAATTGCAGTGGGTGCTGCCATGAATGGTTTGCGTCCAGTAGTAGAATTTATGACATGGAACTTCGCTATTTTGGCGGCAGACCAGATCATCAATTCTGCAGCCAAGATGTTGCAAATGTCAGGTGGGCAATACAATGTTCCTATCGTATTTCGTGCACCCAATGGAACAGCTGGTCAATTGGCAGCTACGCACAGCCAGAGCTTTGAAGCGTTCTATGCCCACGTTCCAGGATTGAAAGTTATTACTCCCTCTAACCCATATGATGCGAAAGGTTTGTTGAAAGCTGCTATCCGCGACAACGACCCTGTGTTGTTCATGGAGTCTGAAAAGATGTATGGTGACAAAGGCATGGTGCCAGATGGAGAATATATCTTGCCCATTGGTGTTGCTGATATCAAGCGCGAAGGAACAGATGTTACTTTGGTTTCATTTGGTAAAATCATGAAGACAGCTTTAGCCGCGGCTGAGGAGTGTGAAAAGGAAGGCATCAGTGTTGAAGTGATTGACTTGAGAACCATTCGTCCTTTGGACATCGACACCATCATTGCTTCTGTTAAAAAAACCAATCGATTGATCATTTTGGAAGAAAGTTGGCCCGTGGCGAGCATCTCCACAGAGATTGCCTACCGTGTTCAACGCAACGCGTTTGACTATTTGGATGCTCCTATACGTCGTTTGACACAAACCGATACTCCGTTTGCTTTTGCACCAACATTGATTGAAGCAGCCTTGCCACAGGTGAAAGATGTGGTTCAAGCAGCCAAGGAAGTTTGTTACAAATAACAACAACAAAATATGACGATGTCTTCTTCTCAATCGGAATCCAGAAAGAAGGCCATCGAAGCATTGCGCCAACATCAGCAACAATGGACAGCTGATCAGTTGGCGCATCGTGTTTTAGCAGGTGATCGGGATGCGCTGTCTACAGCAATCACTTGGTGTGAGAGCACCCTACCCCAACACCGCGAAAAAGTTTTAACCTTATTGGACATTTTAATGCCACACACCGGAAAATCCTTTCGGCTTGGCATTACAGGTGTTCCTGGAGTTGGAAAAAGCACATTGATAGAAACATTGGGATTGAAGTGGATTTCATCAGGGCACAAAGTTGCCGTGTTGGCCATAGACCCATCTAGTCCAATTACACAAGGAAGCATTCTTGGAGACAAAACCAGAATGGAACAATTGTCTGTTCATCCGGAAGCGTATGTCAGGCCCAGCGCAACCGCCAATGAATTGGGTGGTGTTGCTGCAAGAACCCATGAGGCCATTTTGCTTTGTGAGGCAGCAGGATATGATCGCATCATCGTGGAAACGGTGGGTGTTGGGCAAAGTGAGACAGCTGTATCACACATGACCGATTGTTTTCTACTGTTGATGTTGGCTGGTGCTGGCGATCAATTGCAAGGCATCAAGCGCGGTATCATGGAGATGTGTGACATCATGGCCATAACCAAAGCTGAAGGAGAAAATACAGCCGCAGCCAATAGAGCCAAGGCTGAGTATCAAAATGCACTTCATTTGTTTCCTGAAAGAGAGGACCATTGGTTTCCTCCAGTAGTGACCGTTTCAGCCATTCAAAAGACAGGAATAGAAGACTTGATTTCTGAATTGACCAAGTATGAAGACTGGATGAAGATGAGAAATGGGGAGCAGAAAAGGAAGAAGCAATTGCTTTATCAAATGGAGCAAGAGTGGATGAGACAATGGAAGCAAAGCAAAATGAGTGACCCGCAATTTCAACAATTGTTTCAGCAATTGC
>JBEISW010000216.1:0-4137 GCA_040375215.1 Crocinitomicaceae bacterium
AACGGAGCTTATCTTCAAGTAAGAAAGTCTTGTTTAGTTCTTAACGAATGCCTTCACCAAACGGCGATTGCCATTGCGCAAAGCCAATTCATATTGTCCATTGGGCAAATGAGCAATGTTCAGTGTCGGATTCATCGCATTAATCATTTTTTCTGTATGAACCAATTTGCCATCTGTACTGAAAATCTCCAATTGCGTTTCACCCAAAAATCCCAACGCTGCCAAAGACAAAGTCAAGTTTTCGTTCGTAGGGTTCGGGTAGAGCATCCAATCAATATTCTGACTTTGAGATTCCGTGATACTGTTGGTCATAGTAAGTCGCAGATTGTCGAAAGCGCAAATACTGTTTGCGCTCCCAAATCCGGAGATTGAAACTCTGCAAGAATCGGGAAGATCTGCGGAAAAATAATTGATAGGAACTGCAAAATTGTTCCAGTTAGAATTACCTCCAGTTATTCTAAGGAAACCCAATCCTACTATAATTTCTGTCATGTTGGTTGTGTCCACCTTGAAAAGAGAAACCCAGGCATTTGCAGAGTCACTGAGAATCAATTGGCTCTGTTTGTATGCACCTTCAAATGATAGAGGTCTAGATTGTGTGGCAAAAACCACAGAAGCTACCGCGGGAATAGTAAATGGAATTTGTGAACTTATTCGTGGACTTACAGCCATACATGAATCACCTTCTGGAGCAGGCGTTATACCAGTAACAGGTAACCCAATCAAGTAATTGGTTAAATTGTTATTGGTGAACCAATAAGTTGGTTCCCCATTGGTCCATGATTCAAAATTTCCGTTGGGAATCACTTGTGACTGTCCAATGAAGGCAACACAAATCATGGATAAAGTGCATAAAGTTTTTTTCATATACTTGTTTTGTTTGTAGCGAAAATAATATGAGTGCTGCTTAGTTCAAGTTAAAAATTCAATTTTAACCTGTCATCCCTTTGCATTTTAAGTTTATTTTTGTGACAATGTCCATTGTAACTTTTACCACCGATTATGGGAACCGTGATTATCATCTGGCGCTCGCTAAGGCCCAATTGATCAACTACGCGCCAACTTCCATCATCGTGGACATTGCCAATTCCGTAAATCATTTTGATTTAATCGATGAAGCCTACCTCATGCGTTCATGCTGGAAGTCTTTCCCCATGGGCACGGTGCATGTTTTGGGTGTGAAATCCAAATTGGAGAAGATGCCGCTCATTGCTGTAAAAGACAACCAATATTTTATAACCGCAGACAATGGCGTTATTCATTTCATCTTTGATCAAGAAGTAGATGAATTGTACCGTGTAAATCTGCCCATTCAAGACAATGACGTGAAGTTTCCGCTTGGTGGAATATTCATGCTGATTGCAGCGCATTTGGCCAAAGGCGGCACACCGCAAATGATTGCCCAAGAAGAAAAGGACTACAAAAAAGTTTTCTTCCCCAAACCGCAAATTGAGGATGGCGGAATACGCTGCCAAGTCATACACATCGACGACTTTGGAAACATTGTCCTCAATTTTACACGAGACATGTTTGACTATTACATCGGTAAACGTAATTTTTCCATTCTCGCACGTTCAACCCAAAAGGCAGGTCTCAGGACCATCATCAATGATTTTTCACCAGATGATTTGGCTGATGGTATTCCGTTTGCTGTATGGGGCGTCAATGATTTTCTCCATATCGCCATGAAAAATACAACGCCACAGTTGGGTGGTGGTGCAGCTCGATTACTTGGTTACCAAAAAATGTCCAATCTATTTATTGAGCTCAATGATTAAGAGAATTGTGCGAATGACCTTTCAGGAAGATAAAACCCAAGCTTTTGAAGAGCTTTTCCTGGCAACGCGGGAGAAAATCAAAGCCACTCCTGGTTGTTTGCATTTGGAATGGTGGCAAGATTTGGGAGATAAAAATGTCTACTATACCTTCTCCCATTGGGAAAGTGAAGCCCATTTGGCTGATTATAAAAATACCGAAACCTTTAAATGGGTTTGGCCCAAAACCAAAGCTATGTTTGCAGCACCGCCGCAAGCGTGGTCCGTTATTCAAAAAGAAGAAGCATGAAGAGTTTGTTTGTTAAAGAATTAAGAAGTTTTCTCAGTTCACTGATTGGCTATGTCGTCATGGCGGTTTTCCTTTTGATGACAGGTCTTTTCCTCTGGGTTTTCCCGGGTGAAACCAACATCTTAGACATGGGATTTGCCAGTTTGGATGGGTTGTTTTTTATTACACCTTGGGTTTTTATATTCTTAATTCCTGCCATCACCATGCGCTCATTTGCTGAAGAGAAAAGAACCGGTACCATTGAGTTATTGCTCACCAAGCCCTTATCAGAGTGGAACATTGTCATGGCCAAATACCTTGCGGGATTGGCTTTGGTGGCTGTTGCTTTGATCCCAACCTTGGTGTATTACATTACAGTCTACCGTCTGGGTAGTCCAGTGGGCAACATTGATTCTGGGGCAACTTGGGGATCGTTCTTAGGTTTGTTCTTTTTGGCCAGTGCCTATGTCTCCATCGGCTTATTCTGTTCCTCCATCACAGACAATCAAATTGTGGCATTTCTCTTGGCTGCCTTATTGATTTTCATCGTGTACAGCGGTTTTCAGTCATTGGCCAGCTTTGATATCCTGGGCAGTTTGGATACTGTATTCAGTTCCATCGGCATGCAAAGCCACTTCAATTCTCTAGGCCGTGGGGTAGTGGACTCCAGAGATGTCATTTACTTTGTGATTCTCACCGCACTGTTTTGATGCTGACAAGACTCGTCTTGCTCAGCCGCAAATGGTAATCATTTTCTTTTTGAACTCTGGTAGAGGTGAAGAACAATCACCACAAAAATCAATGCCAATTCCATAAGGACAATGAACTTTGGAAAAGTGGGTGTTGTGATGGAGTAGGTGATGGTGATAAAAACCAATCCAATAATGAAGTTGAGCTTTTTGATTAATCTGCTTGAAAGACTGTATTGCTCAGCTCTGTTCTCATCAGTAATCGCCACCATATAATTGTGTTTTTCAGGATGATTCCCGATCCAAAGCAAAAGAAGACTCAAACCCAATTGCAAGAATAGGGGAATCAAGATGGTTGATTTATCTCCGTACCCATCCACTTCACCTTTGATGTTGAAATGCGAGGGAATAGTCTCTGGCAAACCCTCGTAGCTAACAATAATCAATATGCAGTTAATCAAAACAAATAGAATGGGGAGGGAAATAATCATTTTCTTCATACATCAAAACTAATGAGTTTTTTGATGTTAACCAAGTGGAAACATCTTTCAATTCTTCGCGTTCACTGAGAAAATCATTCCGTCCATTGCGTTAAATGCCTCCAGTAAAAGCAATACACAAGGAAAAATAAATTTTGATATCAACCCAAATCAAGGTTTCTCTCCAATAAAATTTCCTGAAGGGTTGTATTGACATACAACATAGGTTCCATGACTGGATTGAGCTACGCCGCAACCCACTTCGGTTGTATTGTGCCAAATCATCTGGGTATAATGTCCAAAATCCTGGTAGTTGGTATTGGAAATTTTGGTACCCGGTCTATACATTGATTTTTCAGATCCCCAAGATTCCGTGGCATCAGAAGGGGTGAAAGTTTGTCCTGAAAACCAATATAAATTCTCCCCAAGACCCGTGTTGGAATGCTGCAAACGTCCCATTGCAGCTAATTTTTTAGCATAATCCTCTGCTTTTTTCTGAATAGCATTGTTCCACTTCAACGGAGCGGCCTTGACCTCCGTTCTCCAAACATTGTGCGCTGCAACAAACGCATCGATATCGCTCTGACTCAATTCCACCACCTTTTGTCCTGTTGCATTCAAACACAACAACATCATTATGCCCAAAAATACTTTCATGATTGAGTAACAAAAATAATCGGGAAATGTTGTTCATATCTGAATCAAATCAAGCTAAATCAAACATTGATAGAAATATTGTCTCCTCATCGCTTCAGGGCGAATGTCAATTCGCCCCTACATAGCGAATCGCATTTCATGCTCTCGCTACTTCATTACTTCATTACTTCATTACTTCATTACTTCATCCCCTCATCCCTTTGATCATGGCGCCTGCCCAGTGGCTCCGCTTTGCTCCGCCACCGGTCACCGGGCTGTCCACTGTATCT
>JBEISW010000144.1:0-5952 GCA_040375215.1 Crocinitomicaceae bacterium
ACAGAAAGGCTCAGAAATAAAGGAAATTGTTACTATTTTATGATTTGTGAAAACAAGGAGGCAACCAAAGGTGATTGTTGCGTCATTATGGTATAAAAAACAAAACCCGGACGTTTCCGAGTTTTGCTTTACCTTAACTAAAGACTCTTTTAAACCTATGAAAAACCCCTCTCGGGAGAGTCAACGGCGCGAATTTATAACCTAAATTCATCGCTGTAAATTTTATTTATGTTAATTTATTGACGATGCTTCGTTAATAATGAAATTTAAAATTTGAATTTTCTTTGTCTTTCGTTTTCATCAAATAAATTCCAGTGGGCAGTTTAGGCAAAGCAATCATTGCCGTTTTTTCGTCAATTGTATAATGCTTAATCAGTTGTCCATTCAATTGGTACAAGTCTACTTCCAAACTTTGACTGCCATTATTTTGAATTGAAATAGTATCATGTGAAACCCGTTTAAAGTTCACCTCAGTATTCTGCATTTCAATTTCAGTTGGAGTCTCTATATAGGCCTCCCAATACTGAGAATCATATTCACCGCATTGATAGGCAACCATCGTGATTCCATATAAACCAGGTTGAGCGTAAGTATGAGTAAACGATGAAACATCATATACTGTTCCATCTCCCACATACCAATAAATGGTATCACAATCAACACAATCTGATTCTACTACAATAGAAAATCCTACAGTATCTAAAACAGTGTTGACTTCAAATGCATAGGCCCCAATATTCCATTCTGCCCAATCTCCAACGACAATGTTATTCACCGCTTCTTTGGCAATGGCAACTTCTGCTGACGTTAAACCTGCTGTATAAGTAACAGCATCCGGAGATTCTTGAAACAAAGTTGCATAAAAACACAAGGCACCAACATAACTTCCAAACAGTGATGGGTGCGAGCCATCTGAACTATACAAGTTGTTGTTAGGGTAATTTTCTCTGATGTATCTCCAACAAGCACCAACTGCGCTTACTACTGCATTGTTGTCATCCGCCATCATTTGATATCGCAATCGCAGCAAACTATCCATTCCTTCGTATGTGCATACTGGCGGCCAATTGGGACAGTTGGATGCATCACCATTTTGCCTTCCCCATGTTTGGTAAAAAATTGTTTCACCACATCTAGAGTATTTCTCAATACTGTCATTCAATTGCGCAGCATATGGAAAACATTGTGTTTCTACTTGACCAATTGGAAAACTTGGCGTCTGGCTTTGCTCTTGTAAAACAACATAATCCCAATCTCCCTGTTGAATCAATGCCATTGAACTGGCATTGGTAACGTGCTGAGCAAAAGTGTATCCGCCTGGAGTATTGCTCGCTGTCACAACAACTTTCCCGGCGGAAGCTGCGCACTGTTGCAACAACGATGGAAGATTATTGACAGCAGTGTAACTATTGCCCAAAAAACAAACCCGCAAGGTATCTTGAGCCAAAATATTCATGGACAATAAAGTCATTACTAAAACAAAACTGATCTTTTTCATTTCTTTTATATTACTGTACAAATCTAATGTTTAAACCTCGTTATCCCTTAATTTTGCTCAATGAAAAAAGCATTAGTGATCATCATTATTTTACTCGCTGGCGCAATGACCTATGGTTTGTACTTATGGAATAAGCCCGCCAAGTCAGCTGCCTCAGAAGAAGTATTCGCTACCACAGATGCGGCAAGCATTTATCAAGAGTTTTATAATAACCCTGAGGAATCTGCTAAAAAATACCTCAACAAGAATTTACAAATCAACGGTATGGTTGAATCATTCTCCCAAGATTCAACAGGATCCAAATGCGTGTTGGCAACGGGATCAATGGACATGGGAGTAGTTTCCGTCACATTTCTTGAAAATACATCAACTTTACAAGTTGGACAAAACATTGTAATCAGAGGTCTTTGTGCAGGATATCTTGCGGATGATTTGTTGGGCGGTAACCTTCAGCTCAATCAAGCCGTTTTGGTACAATAGTTGAAATCAACTAAAAAAATAAATAATATGAAAAGTATAATCTTCGCATCGTTGTTATTGATAACAACATCTGCATTTGCTCAAAAGTATGCAACAAGAACTGGTTTCCTTGGATTCTATTCAAAAACCAATATGGAAGACATCAAAGCCAATAACAACAACGTTAGCTATGTGATTGATTGGGCAACAGGGGATATTCAAGTTTCAGCTCTTCAAACCAATTTCAAATTTGAAAAAGCTTTGATGGAAGAACATTACAACGAAAACTATGTAGAAAGTGCTAAGTTTCCCAAAGCTAATTTCAAAGGTAAAATAGAAAATGTTGCTTCAGTGAACATCAAAAAGGATGGTGTTTATAAAACTAAAATTTCAGGAAATCTCGACATTCATGGAGTAAGCAAAGCTTATTCTTCAGAAGTTACATTCAAAGTAGCGGGAGGAAAGGTCAATGCTGAAACCAAATTCAATGTCAAATGTGCTGATCACAATATTAAAATTGAAGCCAATTTAAAAAACAATATTGCGGAGTCCATTGAGGTAACAGCCAAAGCGGAATTGACTGAATTCAAAAAATAATATGATAAAAAAGTTTTCCTTTATAATGACCTTGATATTTATTCAAGGTCATTTTGTTTTAGCACAAACAGACACAACGGATTTGTTATCTCTTTTGGGGGATGAAGACCCGATCATTTATTCTACCGCAACATTTAAATCCACCAGAGTCATCAATGGTCAATCCATTGAGAACGTTGCCGGTGGGGTAATGGACTTCAGGGTCAGTCACCGTTTTGGAACCTTCAATACGGGTATTCACAAAATGTTTGGTTTGGATTTGGCCAGTATGCGTTTGGGATTTGAATACGGTATTACCGATAGGGTAATGGTTGGAATTGGTCGTTCCAATGTCAATGAGGAAGTAGATGCTTTTACCAAAATCAGAATTTTAAAACAAGTAGAATCTGGGCCCCGTAAAATGCCTTTTTCATTATCCTACTTCGGATCAACAGTTATGAGAGGTACAAAATGGGAGGATCCGAGCAGAGAGAATTTTTTCACATCACGATTGTACTTCTGCAACCAATTGTTATTGGCCAGAAAAATGAATGAGCATTTATCTATCCAATTATCTCCAACACACATTCACCGCAATTTGGTAGAAACTCCAGATATTGCGCATGATCTATTTGCTATTGGAATTGGAGGAAGATACAAACTGACAAGAAGACTGACCTTTAATGCTGAATATTTCAAACTAATGACCAATAACGTTGGAGCAGATGTCAACAATAGCTTAAGCCTCGGAATTGACTTGGAAACAGGTGGACACGTCTTTCAATTGCATCTCACCAACAGCAGTTCCATGAACGAGAAAGGATTCATTTCAGAAACAACAGGCAATTGGAACAAGGGCGATATTCAATTTGGATTTAACATATCGCGTGTTTTTACCATCAAAAAACCAAAAGGTTTCGAAGAGTAAAAAATGAAGTTAGCAATAAAAAAAGCGCCTAGTGGCGCTTTTTTAATATCTATTCAATTGATCAACGATCAGACCATTCAATCATAAAGTAAATAACTACAACAGCAATGGCAAATAACATAACCGCAAGGGTTACTGGACCGCCAATTTCATTTTGCTTAGCCTCGTGATGGCCATGATGTTCTTCGTGATGTCCCATTTTATTTTGTTTTTACAAATGTATAAAACAGCGAGCGCAATCGTACATTTGCGACTCAAATTTTTCTTATGTCATTAAAATGTGGAATCGTAGGACTTCCCAATGTGGGAAAGTCAACATTGTTTAATTGCTTGTCCAATGCGAAAGCCCAAGCTGCTAATTTTCCTTTTTGCACCATAGAACCCAACGTGGGAACGATCACTGTGCCAGACGAGCGCTTGACAGCATTGTCAGAATTGATAAATCCAGAACGTGTAGTTCCAACAACCATTGAGATTGTAGATATTGCGGGTTTGGTCAAAGGGGCGAGTAAAGGTGAAGGATTGGGCAATAAGTTTCTATCCAATATCCGTGAAACCGACGCCATCATTCATGTGCTGAGATGTTTCGACGATCCTAACGTAGTTCACGTCGATGGCAGTGTAGACCCTGTCAGAGACAAAGAAATCATCGACATTGAGCTTCAATTAAAAGATTTGGAAAGTGTTGATGCTCGCTATCAGAAAACTGCCAAAGCGGCAAAAACAGGTGACAAAGAAGCCAAAAAACTTTTTGACTTTTATACCCAAATAAAAGAAAATCTAGAACAAGGTAAAAGCGCTAGGGTAGTGGTTCCTCAAAATGACGAGGAGGTGCGTTGGATGAATGATTTACAATTGCTTACTTCAAAACCTGTTATGTACGTTTGTAACGTGGAAGAGGCATCTGTAAAATCGGGCAATGCACACGTTGAGCGAGTCAAAGAAGCTGTCAAAGAAGAAAACGCAGAGGTTATTGTCATTGGAGCCGCTATCGAAGCAGACATTGCGTCCTTGGAGACCTTTGAAGAACGCCAAATGTTCTTGCAAGATTTAGGACTTGAAGAACCTGGTGTTTCAAAATTGATCAAGGCTGCTTATAGTCTATTGAACCTTCAAACGTATTTCACCGCGGGGGTCAAAGAAGTAAGGGCTTGGACCATTCACAAAGGAGATACTGCGCCACAAGCGGCTGGCGTCATTCACACGGACTTTGAAAAAGGTTTTATTCGCGCTGAGGTAATAAAATACAACGACTACATTCAATACAAATCAGAGGCTGCAGTCAAAGAAGCGGGTAAAATGGGTGTTGAGGGTAAAGAATATATTGTTCAAGATGGCGACATCATGCACTTTAGGTTCAATGTATAAATCAAAATTGTTAGCTATTCAATTGTTGGTTATCTTGATTATTTCAGGATGTACTGAACCTGCGGACCCAAAATGGGAAATTCAGCAAATCATGAATCAGCAGGCCCAAGCATGGACCAACAAGGACTTAGAAGGATTCATGGAGCCTTATTGGCACAGTGACTCCTTGCGTTTTATGGGGTCCAAGGGCGTTACATTGGGATGGAAGGCTACTCTAGATCGATATAAAAAGAACTATCCACCAGAAAAGATGGGTACACTTATTTTTAATGATCTTCATTTTGAAGTCTTAAATGACAATGCTGCCTGGGTGGATGGTCAATGGTCATTACTCCTTCCTGATAAAAATGCCATTGGGCGCTTTTCTTTGCTTTGGAAAAAGCAAGACGGAAAATGGCAAATTTTTGCAGACCATAGCAGCTAGCCATGATTACTCCCATCACATTCATCATTATTGGAATTACAGTCATTGTATCCTATTTGGCATGGGAAAACAATGCCCTTTTCAACCGATTGGCGTTACATCCTTATGTTGTTAAATACAACAACCAATGGGACAGAATTTTTGGTCACACCTTTGTTCATGCGGACTGGATGCATTTGGGATTTAACATGTACACCTTTTATTCCTTTGGACAAGTAATGGAGTGGGTGTTGACTCACCCAGAAATACTGGCCCAGACCAATCCCTATTTTCATCCTTGGAGTCCCCTATTGGGTAAAATATTTTATGTTTTGCTTTACTTCATTGGAGGTGCCATTGCATGTATTCCTGCGATACTAAAGCACAGCAATCAATATGCTTACAGAAGTGTAGGTGCATCAGGCGCTGTGAGCGCTGTGATGATGGCTTTCATGCTCATTTTTCCAGAAATGGAGGTAGGCTTCTTCATGATTATTCCTATGCCCGCGTGGGTTGGGGCCATTATTTTTCTGGGCCTAGAACATTATTTCAGCAAAAAAGGCCATGGGCTTATCGCTCATGATGCCCACTTGTATGGAGCACTTGGAGGAGCCATTATGGTTGCCGTTTGGGATTGGCATTTTTACCTACACTTTTTTAAAGTGGTTTTCAATGATCTTTTTGTGCATTGATTTCCAACTGCGTCTTCCTTTTCCATAC
>JBEISW010000039.1:0-11653 GCA_040375215.1 Crocinitomicaceae bacterium
CTTTCTGCCTTCTGAAAAGTTGATACTGACTATCATTCGTCCATCATTGAATACGCCATTGATGCCGTCGTACTTGCAAGGCAGCACTAGTTTCCCCGCAGTATTAATCCTGCCTGATTTTCCGTTTTTCTTTACTTTGGAAAGTCCACGATTGAAATCGCCAGTAAGCTCATATTCAAAGGGCGTGGTGACTTCTCCCCGTTTATTCAAATGTCCCCATAGGTTGTCTTTTTTAGCAATAACATATCCTTCTTGAAAATTCCCTGCCCAGTCGTATTCAAAAGGAATGATGGTTGTGCCTTTCTCGTCAATGAATCCGTGCTTGCCATTCAGAACGGCGTGTGCCAATCCTTCGCGGAAATAAGAAATACTCTCATATTGAAAAGGGATTAAAACCTTTCCATTTCTATCAATAATGCCAAATTGACCATTCAGTTTTGTAATGCACAATTCGCCACTAAATCGCATCTCAGCCTCATAAATCAAGGGAAGAACAACCTCTCCCATTTTATTGATCATTCCCCATTTGCCCTCTTTTTGTACAATAGATGTTTCCAGGCCAAAGTCGCTCACCCGATCATAGATGACAGGAATGACAATTTTGCCCTCCTTGTTGATGAATCCCATTTTTCCATCTTTGTACACAGTCGCTAATCCGCTATGGTAGTTTCCAATACTTCCGTATTCCATGGGCAGCACGTTTTTTCCTTTTTTGTCAAAGCATCCGTATTTCTGATCTATTCCAACAACAATCAAATCTGAAAAACGCAAACTGCGGTAGTACCAATCATCTGCATCGGTATAAATGACAGGAAGCACCTCGTTTCCTTGTTTGTCAATGTATCCGTAATGGGTAGGATAATCATCGAAAATTTCCACACGAGCCAGTCCATCCAAAAAGGGCTCAATCTCGTCATACTTCATGGGCACGATAACATTTCCAAGCGTATCAATTATTCCTTTTTTATCATTGGTTCTAAAACTGGCCAACCCATCCCGAAAATCATAAATACGAAAAACCTCATCTTTGGGAATAAATTTCCTTTTGGCAGAATCATAAGTTCCTTCAATTTTGGTTTGGGCGGTTAGATTTTGAATAAGGCTCAGGGCGATAATCAGAATATGCAAAAATTGAAGGAATACTTTGTTCACTCTACTGTTATTTTCTTAATTGCTACTGCTGATCTGCTCGAAAATCAATTGACTTAATAGTTCAATATCACCGTTGATGGTGCCTTGCATGTATTGATTGTACACTGTTGTGTTGTCAGCGGGATTCAGGTTCAGGATAAGCCCTTTTTCCAGAGCGAGCAGTCGAATAAACTCACGTTGTGTTCTTCCGTTTCCTTCTCTAAAAGGATGAAGAAAATTCACATGGTCGAGTATAGAGGCCAATGCTTTCGCTATCTCTTGGAAACTGGAGGAGTCAATCGTTCTGTATTCCTCAATCAATGAATCGATATACCGAAAGGCGGACGAAAATCGTTCTCCATCAAAAAACGGTTTTCCGTCCTTGCTGATGTTTACTGTACGAACTTTTCCGGCCCAGGCGTAAATATCTTGAAACAAGTGAAAATGTATTTTGAGTAGCGCGCTGGAGTCTTTTATTTTTAATGGGTTTTCAAACAACTCCTCCAATCGCTGTGAAACTTTTAAGCTCTCGTATGCAAGAAGAATTCTTTCATCATTTATGTTGGCCAGATTATGAAGAATTCCTGAAGGGTCGGTATATTGATTTTCAGGGTCAATATAGCGATAGTTATTTTCCATACAAACGATACAATTCGGCGAGAAAGTCTGAATCGGAAATGAGTTTATCTTTTAGATCGATATACAATTTAACAAGTTCAGGCGTCGGCTCAAATCCCTCAAACATATTACTCCCAATCGCATTAGCTGCGCTCTCAAGCGACTTCAAATCTGGAAATTCAATTCCCATGATGGTCAGGTTTTCGCGATTGATGTCTAGGGCTCTGTACATTCTGTGAAGTTGATCGAATGTAAATTTAGAGAAAAAAGAGGATTAAACAAACCTCATTCTTATCTAGGTTGGTTTTGTTATCGAACTTGTGTATTAATCACCGCACTTTTTGCAGTGAATAGACGCTTTATTCACCGCATGGGAATTGCTAATGGTTTGTGGTTTGGCGTAGTGACGGATTATAACCACACATAATTATCCGAAGCACTCACTTCAAAGATTGCAAAAATGTATCTAAGTCATCCTAAATTTTAAAAATTCACACAACACCATAGTCATACACTTTCAACAATTATTTCTCAACTCTCCTCATCTTCCAATGCGGAATATCATCTTCCAAATACTCCTCCCCTTCTGCCACAAAACCCAAATCAGCATAAAAATTCAACAAATAAGATTGTGCTGAAATACAAATTTCATTTATCTCAAATTGTTTCATGGTTTGCTCAATGGCAATTTCCATCAGCTCCTTGCCCCAACCTCTGCCTCTCACTATTGGTGAGGTAACCACCCTACCGATAGACGCCTCAGGGTAACTCACATCCGGAGGCAATAAACGTGCATAAGCCACCAATGCTTCACCACTTTCCATCGTCAAATGATAGCTTAAAAAATCTTTACCGTCTGGATCTTGATAAGCACATTGCTGTTCTACCACAAAAACCTCAGCCCGCAAGGCCAAAACCCGATGCCACTCCATCGCTGTCATATCCGACATTTTTTGCAATCGCCAATTTTTCATTGAAGCTAAGGTAAGCACCATCGTACTTTTACCGCATGAACTACTTATCGGTCGAGAATCTTTCCAAACGCTACGGCATTCGCCAACTATTTGAAAACCTGAATTTTGGAATTGAAAAAGGTCAAAAAGTAGCCCTCCTTGCCAGAAATGGTTCAGGAAAAACAACGTTGATGAATATCCTTTTTGGGAAAGAATCACCCGATGAAGGCAAGGTCATTTACAACAAAGAAGTACGTGTAGCCTATTTGGAACAAAATCCCCAACTGCATTTGAACAAGTCCATTTTGGAAAATGTACTGGCTTCTTCCAATGCTATGTCCAAGGCCATTGCAGAATATGAAGTTGCCTTACAAAACAACGGCGATTTGGAAAAAGCCATGAACAGCATGGATGCCACTGGTGCTTGGGAATATGAATCCAAAATGAAACAAGTGCTTGGTGCACTGGAATTACAAGATTGGAACAAACTGGCCGGCCAATTGAGTGGCGGGCAACAACGCAGAGTGGCGTTGGCTAAAGTATTGGTAGAAGAACCCGATTTTCTTTTGTTGGATGAGCCCACCAACCACTTGGATTTGGACATGATTGAATGGTTGGAAAACTTCCTTACCCGATCACACATGACCTTGTTCATGATCACCCATGACCGTTATTTTTTGGAAAACATCACCGATGAAATATTAGAGTTGGAGAATGGTCAATTGTACAAGTACAAAGGAAATTTCTCCTACTACCTCGAGAAAAAAGCAGAACGTGAGACACTGGAACAATCCACCCACGATAAACAAATGAACCTGTTTAGAAGAGAGTTGGTTTGGGCACGCACCATGCCGAGAGCGCGCACGGTGAAGAGCAAGAGTAGAATGGATCGATTTCAAGAACTCAAAGAAAATGTAAGGAAAAGCCCTGAGGCGCAGGAGTTGGCTCCGGAAATCAACATGAGTCGTTTGGGAAGCAAGATTGTGGAATTTCACCGTGTTAAAAAACATTGGGGAGAGAAGAAAGTACTCAACGGTTGGGACTACGTTTTTAAAACGGGTGAGCGTGTTGGATTGGTAGGTCCCAATGGTGCTGGCAAAACCACTTTGCTGAAAATGATGACCTTGAATGAAGAGCCCGATGGAGGCAAGGTCATTGTTGGAGATACTGTCGTAATGGGTTATTACCGTCAGAACATGGAAGACCTCAAGGATGGCCAGCGCCTTATCGAGGTGGTTCGTGACATTGCAGAGTTTATTCCTTTGACCAAAGGCCGCACCATCACTGCCGCACAAATGCTGGAGAAATTTTTGTTCCCCAAACCCATGCACTTTCAATTGGTGGATTCACTCAGCGGAGGAGAAAAAAAGCGTTTGCAATTGCTCCTCATCCTGATGAAAAATCCCAACTTCTTGATTCTGGATGAGCCGACCAATGACCTAGATGTATTCACTCTAGCTGCCTTAGAAGAGTACTTGCAATCCTACCCTGGCTGCCTGGTCATTGTTTCCCATGACCGCTATTTCTTGGACAAATTGGTGGATCACTTGTTTGTTTTGGATGGCCAAGGCAATGTCAAAGATATTTTGGGTTCCTACCAACAATTTCGCGACGATCAATCCAACCAACCCGCCGCCCAAACCAAATCTGAAAACACTGAATCCAAAGAAAAAGCAAGCACTTCGGCTCCTGTCAAAAAGCTCAGCTTCAAAGAGAAGTTTGAGTGGGAGCAAATTGAAAAGCGAATGCCTGAGCTGGAGGAAATGAAAAAAACCTTAGAAATCAAACTGAATGGCGTATTGGATCAACATGATCAGTTAATGCAAGTTTCAGATGAGCTGGCAAAAGTGATAGAAGAGCTGAATCAACTCGAGTTGCGCTGGTTGGAACTTTCTGAAAAAATATAGGCTACTACGGCCTGTATTTCGGTTTATCTTTACCCGCGAATTTCTAGCATTTGAAAAATGAGTTCAGAGCAATATTTGGGCAATGCCGATATCCAAACGATAGACGCGTTATACAACCAATTCAAACAAGACCCTGAGAGTCTTGATATTTCATGGAGAAGATTCTTTGAAGGTTTTGAGTTTCAAAATGAATCTTATCCTGTCCTTCCTGATGGAAGCCGCCTCAACGCGGTGACTTCAAAGGAGTTTAAGGTGATTAACCTGATTAACGCCTACCGCAGCAGAGGTCACTTATTCACCAAAACCAACCCTGTGCGTGAACGCAGAAAATATTCCCCCACTTTGGCCATTGAGAACTTTGGTTTGACCACAGCAGACTTGGAGGAAACCTTTCATGCTGGAACAGACATTGGATTGGGTGATGCCAAATTAAAAGACATCATTACTCACCTTGAAAACTCATACTGTCAGAGCATCGGATCAGAGTACATGTACATCCGTGATCCGGAGCGCTTAGAGTGGTTAAGATCAAAAATTGAGGCGGTCCATAAACCCAAATACAGCAAGGAAGAAAAGAAGAAGATTTTTGAAATGACTTCAAAAGCTTCGCTTTTTGAGCAATACATCCACAAAAAATTTGTAGGTCAAAAACGTTTCAGCGTTGAAGGCTGTGAGGCAGTTGTACCCGCAATGGATTACATCGTGAAGAAGGGAGCTGAGATGGGCGTTGAAGAGTTTGTCATTGGAATGGCACACCGCGGACGTTTGAATGTGTTGACCAACATCCTTGAAAAACCGCAAGAAGAAATCTTCCGCGAATTTGAAGGAGTTGAATTTGAAGGCAATATGGATGGTGATGTGAAATACCATTTGGGATATTCACGGGACATCACCGTAAACGGTCACAATGTTCACGTGACCTTGTGTCCCAACCCATCGCATCTTGAGGCAGTTAATCCAGTAGTAGAGGGATTGACAAGAGCCAAAATTGATCATTATTTGAAGGACGAGAAAAAAATCGTTCCCATTTTGGTGCATGGTGATGCGGCTATCGCGGGACAAGGCATCGTATATGAAGTTATCCAGATGGCCTTATTGGATGGATACCGCACGGGAGGAACCATTCACATAGTCACCAATAACCAAGTTGGATTTACTACCAACTATTTGGATGCAAGATCTTCCATCTATTGCACAGACGTGGCAAAGACCACACTTTGTCCCATTTTCCATGTCAATGCTGATGATGTAGAAGCCGTTATTACCACCATGCAATGGGCATTGGAATACCGTGAAAAATACAATATGGACGTATTCATTGACCTTCTTGGATACCGAAAATACGGCCACAATGAAGGAGATGAGCCCAAGTTCACACAACCAACTTTGTACAAGCACATTGCAGCTCATCCTGATTTGAGGGCGTTGTATTATAAACAACTTTCTGCAGAGGGCACCATTACAGAAGCTGAAGCAGAAGAAGTAAAAGCCAACTTTGAGAAACACCTGGATGAAAGCCTAGAAAAGGCCAAAACAAAAAGCAAAGTATATGTCAAACACTTCTTGGAAGAGACTTGGAAGGATGTTCGCTTTGCCACACCAGAAGATTTTGATAGTACTCCAGATACAGCGGTTCCTCAAAAGAAATTGGTTGACTTAGGTAACAAATTGTCTACCCTACCCACTGGAGAAAAATTCTTTAGAAAATCAGAAAAGGTTTTTGAAGATCGCTTGAATATGATCAAGAATGATCAATTGGATTGGGCCATGGGTGAGATGTTGGCCTATGCTACACTTTTGGAAGAAGGACATCCGGTGCGCATTTCAGGACAAGATGTAGAACGCGGAACTTTCTCTCACAGACATGCAGTGGTAAAGACAGATGAAGATGCAGAGAAAGAGTTCATCACACTAAATGCTCTATCAGACAAACAAGCTCAATTGAGCATTTACAACTCACTTTTAAGTGAATACGGTGTTTTGGGATTTGATTACGGATATGCCTTTGGAACACCCAATGGATTAACCATCTGGGAAGCCCAATTTGGCGACTTCAACAATGGTGCGCAGATCATGATTGATCAGTTCATCAGCGCGGCAGAAGACAAATGGGGCAGCATGAACGGTTTGGTTATGTTCTTGCCACATGGTTATGAAGGCCAAGGCTCAGAGCACAGCTCAGGAAGAATGGAGCGTTTCCTACAATTGTGCGCAGAATACAACATGCAGGTTTGTGATGTGACTACTCCTGCCAACTTCTTCCACTTGTTGCGCAAGCAAGTCAAACAACCCTTCCGCAAGCCTTTGATTGTCTTCACGCCCAAAAAACTATTGCGTCACCCCAAAGCGGTGAGCAGCCTCAAGGACATGTCCAAAGGATCTTTCCAAATGGTCATAGAAGACAACAGCGTTGACAAGAAGAAAGTCAACAAGGTGGTATTGTGCACAGGGAAAATGTACTATGAAATGCTGGAGGAGCGTGAAAAGAGAGGTGTCACAGACATGGCTTTGATTCGTTTGGAACAACTATACCCCTTCCCACAAAAAGCCTTGGACAGCGCACTCAAGGGATTTGGTAAAAATGCCCAATTGTTGTGGGCACAGGAAGAGCCAGAAAACATGGGAGCGTGGAGTTACATCATGCGCATGATGCGCAAATCAAACATTGATGTTGTGGCCTATCCTGCCCAAGCCTCACCAGCCGCAGGTTCAAGCAAAATGCATGAAGCCAGGATGAGACTAGTGATGGATCAACTGTTTTCTTAAAATCTCAATTTCTTTTGCTAAAGGCCACACTTGTTGTGGCCTTTTTCTTTTCCATTTGTCAAAGAAGGCATTGATTATCTTTGTATCCTGACTTATACATTGTGTCGAACGCTCCATTTTTAAACCGATACGTACAATCGGTGCATACCCAAAACATCTCGGAAAGTTTATCTTCTGAGGGCGGTAAATTACGTCTCAAAGGAATTGTCGGTTCTGCAAAAGCACTCATTGCCAACGCCACGGCGTTGTCCATCAATACAACACACGTGTTTGTTTTAGAAGACAAAGAGAAAGCGGCGTATTTCCTCAATGACCTTGAAAACATTGAGAATTACCAAAAAGAAACATTAGCTCAAAGGACAATTCTTTTTTTTCCCAGAAGCGCCAGAGTGCCTTACCAAGTGGAGACCGTAGACAATGCCAATGTCGCCATGAGGACAGAGGTTTTGAATCTATTGAGAAAAAAACCAAAAGGCCAATGGATCGTTACCTACCCTGAAGCGCTCGCAGAAAAGGTTATAGGATTGGCTTCGTTGGAGCAGAAAACGTTCGAAATAGAATTGGGCAATACGCTCAACCATGAAATTGTCGATGAAGTATTCCAAGAATACGGATTTGTAAAAGTTGATTTTGTATACGAGCCCGGGCAATACGCTGTAAGGGGAGGAATCATCGACGTTTTTTCATTCTCTTACGATCATCCATACCGCATTGAATTGTTTGGAGATACCATTGACAGCATTAGAAAATTCGATCCTGTTGACCAGCTGAGTTTGTCTTCTATGACAAAGGCTACCATAGTACCCAACATTCAAGATGAGAGTCAAATTGATGCCACCATCAACTTTCTTGAATTTGTAGATTCAGATGCTGTGGTGTGGTCAATTGAGTGCACCAATGCGCCACAAATATGGGAAAAGGAATTGGAAAGAGCGCAGAACCAATACCAAAAAATCAGCGGTGTCATTAGACATAAAACACCCGATGAGCTTTATGCCCACCCAACAGATTGGATGCGCTTGCTCAAAGGAAAACGCCTGGTTGAAATGGGCCCCACTTCCCTATTCATGGAAGCGCCAGAGATTCATTACAACATGACGCCTCAACCTTCCTTTAGCAAGAACTTTGACATGTTGAGCAAGCATTTAATTGCCAAGGCCAAGGAAGGTTATGATCAAGTGGTTTCTGCAGGACAAGCCAAACAATTGGAGCGTTTGCACCAAATTTTTGAGGACAAACAAATCATTGTACAATACACACCACACCTCATTGAATTGAGTGAAGGATTTGTAGACAACGACCAACAAATTGCCCTTTATACCGATCACCAAATCTTTGAACGATACCATCGATTTAAACTCAAAGAAGGATTCAAAAAAAGCAAAGAAGCACTTACATTAAAAGAGATACTATCACTTCAACCGGGAGACTTTGTCGTGCACATTGATCACGGCGTTGGTCAATTTGCAGGTCTTCAAAAAATTGACGTCAACGGCAAAGAACAAGAGGCCATTCGTTTGGTTTACAAAGGCGGCGACACCTTGTATGTGAGTATTCATAGCTTACACCGCATCAGCAAATACAGTGGTAAAGAAGGCACCGCTCCCAGCATGGATAGATTGGGAAGTCCGGCTTGGCAAAACCTCAAACAAAAAACCAAAGCAAAAGTCAAGACCATTGCTTTTGACTTGATAAAACTTTATGCCAAAAGAAAGTCCACCATCGGTCACGCTTTTCTTCCTGATAGTTATTTGCAAATGGAGTTGGAAGCCTCATTCATGTATGAGGATACTCCCGATCAAGCCAAAGCCATTGCTGCAGTAAAACAAGACATGGAATCTCCCGCACCGATGGATCGTTTGGTATGCGGTGATGTCGGATTTGGAAAAACGGAGGTTGCTATGCGCGCAGCATTCAAAGCCGCGACCGATGGAAAGCAGGTAGCAGTGTTGGTTCCAACCACCATCTTGGCCTTACAACACTACAAAAGTTTTGCTGCGCGATTCCGTGATTTCCCAGTTACTGTAGATCACATCAGCAGATTCAAATCAGCCAAAGAGAAAAAAGCGACATTAGAAAAATTGGCCAAAGGTCAAGTAGACATTCTCATTGGCACGCACTCATTGGTTGGCAAAGATGTCAAATTCAAGGACCTTGGATTGATGATCATCGATGAAGAACAAAAATTTGGTGTTGCTGCAAAAGACAAATTAAAAACAATGAAAGCCAATGTGGACGCATTGACTTTAACTGCAACTCCTATTCCCAGAACACTGCAGTTTTCGTTGATGGGAGCTAGAGATTTGAGCATCATCCAAACTGCACCTCCCAATCGCCACCCCATCCATACCCAAATCATCACCATGGATGAAGATGCCATCAGAGATGCCATTAGTTATGAAGTACAGCGAGGCGGTCAGGTTTTTTTCATCAACAATAGAATTCAAAACCTACAGGAGGTTGCTGGCATGATTCAAAGACTTTGTCCTGATGTGCGTATCGGCATTGGGCATGGTCAAATGAAAGGCGAACAATTAGAAGAAGTAATGAACCAATTCATCGAAGGTGCATTTGATGTACTGGTTTCCACATCCATTGTTGAAAGTGGAATTGATATCTCCAACGCCAATACCATCATCATCAACAACGCACATCAATTTGGGATGAGTGATCTCCATCAATTACGGGGACGAGTTGGTCGAAACAACAAAAGGGCATTTTGCTACCTCATCTCTCCGCCCATCCACCTGATGCCCGATGATACCAGAAAAAGATTAACCGCCATTGAGCAGTTCAGTGACCTCGGAAGTGGTTTGCACATTGCCATGCGCGACCTTGACATCCGAGGTGCTGGAGATTTATTGGGCGGTGACCAAAGCGGCTTCATCAACGAAATGGGATTGGAGACTTACCAAAAAATTCTGGCTGAAGCATTAGAAGAAATCAAACAAGAACATTTCCAAGACCTATACCAAGAAGAGCTCAACCGTGATTCCAAGTTTGTCAAAGAAACCAATTTGGAAACAGACATGGAGCTCTTTATCCCTGATGATTACGTTGGTGACATCAGAGAGCGCATAGCACTGTACAAAGCCTTAGACGACTTAGAAAATGAAGGCCAAATGGAGAAATTCATCAAAGATTTGATTGATAGATTTGGCCCAATTCCTCAGCCTACATTGGCTTTGATAGATACCATGCGCATCAGATGGACAGCCAATGCGTTGGGCATGGAAAAATTAGTCATGAAGTCAGGAAAGATGATTGCCTATTTCATCTCCAAACAAGATTCTCCTTTCTACCAAAGTGAAGTATTCACCCGAATTCTCGATTTCTTGAAAAAATATAGCCATGAAGTCAAGATGTACGAAAAGGACAATACGCTGCGCATGAGTTTTCAAAACATCAACAACGTGCACATAGCCTTGCAATGGCTACAGCGCATTTGATGGACCTTTTTGATGTAAATTAGCAAAAAAAAGATGATCGTCATTACAGGAGCTGCTGGCTTTATTGCATCCGCTTTGGTGGGAAGACTCAATGAACTGAGATATTTTGATTTGGTCTTGGTGGATGATTTTTCCAGAGAAGAAAGAAAAGTCAATTATCAAGACAAAAAATACCGTTGCTTGGTCGAGAGAAGTACCTTCCCTGAATGGTTGGATGCCAATGAAAACCAAGTAGATTTTATCTTTCACTTGGGTGCCAGAACAGACACCACAGAATTCAACAAAGCCATCTTTGACGAACTGAACGAACAATACTCCCAGACCATTTGGAACAAGTGCGTGGAATATGCCATTCCCCTGGTTTACGCATCTTCAGCAGCTACATATGGTGACGGAAGTTTAGGATACAATGATGACCACAACATCATTTCACAATTAAAACCCTTGAATCCATACGGAGATTCAAAAAATAATTTCGACCTCTGGGTGTTGCAACAAAAGACAACGCCTTTCTTTTGGGCGGGTCTCAAATTCTTCAATGTTTACGGACCCAATGAATACCACAAAGGACGTATGGCGTCCGTTGTATGGCACAGCTACAATCAAATCATGAACAATGGTGAGATGAAGTTGTTTCGTTCACACAACCCCAACTATACCGATGGTGGCCAAATGAGAGATTTTGTTTATGTTAAAGATGTGGCCAATGTTTGTGTTTGGTTGATGGAAAGCAGAAAGAAATCAGGCATCTTCAATTTGGGAAGTGGAAAGGCCAGAACGTTTTTGGACTTGACCAAAAACACTTTCAAAGCCATGGGCAAAGAAGAAA
>JBEISW010000174.1:0-5036 GCA_040375215.1 Crocinitomicaceae bacterium
CGGAGCCGTCCTTAAAACGAAAGACAAATGGGGACAACCCTTATTCTTTTGGGATGGTTCCTCAATAAAAGTGAAAGACAAGTTGGGAGAATCTCGATATTTTTTTGATGGGATTATAGTGAAACAAAAGGATAAATGGGGAGAGTCGCTTTATTTTTTTGACGGGCAAACCATCAAACAAAAAGACAGATGGGGACAGCCCTTGTATTATTTAGATGGGCAAACGCTGAAAGCAAAAGACAAATGGGGTGAGCCTTTGTATTATTTCGAATCTATTCCAGAAAAGTGGGTGATTATATGTTTGATTCAATGAGAAATATCGGATTTGTTTTTTTAGTAATGTTGTCTTCATGCACAACACCAGAAGTTTTTTTTGAAAATCTAGAAGGCTGTTGGTGCGGCCCTTCTTCGGGTGAAGCAGAGGTCTGCGAAACTTGGAAAAGGACAGCAAAAGGTTTCGAAGGAAAAGGCGAGTGGACTGAAAATGCGGAACGAGTAGTTACTGAAAAAATGAACGTGTTACACACGGATAGTGGTGACTATTATGTGGCGCATCCTATAGGTGCTCAGTATCCTACATCCTTTAAAATCGAGGAGATGTCGGAGTCTCAATTGAGGGCTGTTAATAGAAGACATGATTTCCCTCAAGTGATTCAATATCGTCTGTCCAATGACACTATTTTTATTCAATTAGAAGGAGTGGACATGAATGAGGAGCCTACAATAGAAGAGTATTTTTTAATTAAGAAATCTTAAATGCCGGGATTAAGATTCATCTTCTCTGCATAGTATTCGCAAAAATCTTTCATGGTAGCCGCCATGCGGGTGTCACCTGTTGATCTCTCAAAACTATCTGATAAGGTGAGTAAGGTTTGGTGAACAAAGAATTTCATCTCATCTACAGTCATTTCTTTGGTCCAAAGGTCAATGCGCATTGTGTTTTTTTCATGCTTGTCCCAGAAACCCAAAATCATGGCTTTGGCTTCACGTTGTTCACCTGCATCGGTAGCTTCCCAATGAATTTTTTCAGCTACCTTGTTGTTATCTAGTTCAATTTGTATGTTGATGGCTGATTGGCTCATTTTTTAAAGTTCAGGTTTGTAAGCGCTGAGTATTTTTTGATTATTTCTTTCTTTCCACAATTGCTCCAAAGTTACATTGGGATTTTTAATCATGTAGGCGGAAACAATTTTCCAACCCATCCACAAACCCAATTGAGGACTAGCATTTGAAGGAAGGTTACCTGCATTGGTGAAGGGCGCCTCATTGAACCACTTGGAAATCTCTTCTTTTTTTGTTCCAAAAAGGACATCTTGCTTGGCAATTTCTTTCCAGATATTCAATTCATTTTCTTTGGCCCATTCCCACTCTTTTGAGCTCCACATCAGGTGGGTGGAGTCCGCAGTTTCAGGTTGAATCACCCCCAAAGCATACATGATTTTTCCGGAATAAATCAGGGAACTTAAAAAGTCATTTTTTTCAGGTGGAATAGAGTCATAATGATCGTAACGAAAAGATAACCAGTTGAAAAGGGCGTTGGAACACAAATACCTGGCGTCCATGTTGATTCGTTTGTAATTAGGGAATCGCTCTGGTGGAAATTCTTTGACCAAAGGGTGCGGGTAAATGTAGTAATCCAATCCTATGAATAAGTTGTTTTTTATAGCAAATGAAGCCGCAGCTAAACCTGCATTCATCCAAATGATATTGGGGTTTTCCTCCTTGGGTAAAAGGGCCTTTAATCGTCCAAATGATTCAGCCAGTAGTGTTTCATAGTTTTGAATTTTTTCAGGACTGTGCGTTTCCAGGGAAGCTTTTTGAAGATCGCGCATGTCCTTGAATTGAGCAAATCGCTGGAGCGTATTCCAAGTAGTGGAGTCACTGGCATTTCCCATTCCCATTATTTGTTCAAAGTAGGCATTGGTAATTACTTTGGGAAAACCTTCTATTTTTTTTCTGAAGTTGGGTTGATGGGCATTGCTGAAAATCAATTCATCCAAACGATAAGAATTAATAGGGGTAATCACCAATTGGTCTTGTATTAGATCCTCTCTGGGGTCTTTTTTTTGACTTTCACAACCACCACAACCCAAAAACAGGGTTAAAATAAGTGTGTAAAAAAAACATTGGTGAATCAGAAATTTCATCATTAGATTTGAACGAATAACTGTGCAAGATTAACTAAAATACATTGATGATGAAAAAAATCATTTTCTTACTATTGGGTGTGGCCATGACAAGTATGCTCACAGCCCAGGACAAATCATTTAAGATTGGCATTAAATTATCCCCCGCTATGGGATTTATGAAAACTGATGTGGGAGATATCTCAACCAATGGTCGTCCAATGCGTCTGGGGTATGGGTTGATATTCGACCGTATGTTTTCCGAGAATTACGCTTTGGGTTTTGGATTAAATATGATTGAGTTTGGCGGTCATGCAGAATATACCCGTTTGTATTCAGAGTCGGGTTCCACACCAACCATTCAATATGTGAAAAGAGACTATAAGAAAGTGAAGTATATAGAGGTGCCGTTAACATTGAAATTGCGCACTGCCATGATTGGTAAAATGATTTATTGGGGTCAATTTGGTGTAGGCATCGGTTACCTTTTTTCTGGCTACGCAGACGAGAAGTTGAGAGACGATTACAATCAGCCTTCTTCTACGGAGGCATTTCAAAGATTCGATAAAGACTATCCAGTAGATGATAAATTGGACATCCAATCTGAGCTGAATCCTATTCGCGCCAGCTTGATTATTGCCGCAGGTGCTGAGTATCCCATTTCGGGCTCTACCTATTTGTCATACGGAGTAACCTACAACGGAGGGATTTTAAGCATGTATAAGAATGGTGACAAAGTGTTGAAGTATAAAGATGGAGCTGTAGCATTCAATAATGACGGCAAGTCACCCATTTTTGTTGAGAAGAAAATATTGATGAGTCAGGTGCAATTGAATATTGGGATTATCTTTTAATGCAACATGAAAAGATTGCCCAACACATTGTTGGTTGGCTTCAAGATTATTTGAGATCGTCAGGCCAAATTGGTTTTGTAGTTGGGGTTAGCGGTGGAATAGATTCCGCTTTGACTTCAACATTGTGCTGCTTGACAGGTGCACCTACCATGTGTTTAGAATTGCCGATACATCAACCTGCTAATCAGGTTTCTCGCGCATTGAACCACATGGCGCAGTTGCAATCTCGTTTTGAAAATTGCAGTGGCGTTACTGTTCCACTCACAGAGGCTTTTGAAACATTGGTTAGTCCCTGGTCAAGAATAGAAGATGGGCAGTTAAATCATTTGACGCTTGCCAATACCCGAGCACGTTTGAGGATGACGACCTTGTACTACTATGCTGGAATTCACCGTTCGTTAGTGGCAGGTACAGGAAACAAAGTTGAGGATTTTGGTGTTGGCTTTTATACCAAATATGGTGATGGAGGGGTGGATATTTCTCCAATTGCTGATTTAACTAAGACACAAGTAAGAGAACTGGCCGCTCATTTGGGAGTTCAACATGATATTTTGGTTGCGCCACCAACAGACGGACTTTGGCAGGATGATCGTTCAGATGAAGATCAAATCGGGGCTACCTATCCTGAATTGGAATGGGCCATGGATTGGTTATCCAACCATGGATTAAAGAGTGATAATAAATGGATTAAGCCTGAGTATTTTCTTTGGAATGCTCTTTTGCAAAGACAGCAAGAGGTATTGACCATCTACATGCGTTTGCACAATAACAATCAGCACAAAATGATCCCCATCCCGGTGTGTGAGATCCCCCAAGATTGGTTGTAATCAAATGCGAACACCAATGATCAATACATCATCAGTTTGCTCGTTTTCTCTTTTCCATTGATGAAAAGCTTCAAGTAATTTTTCCCTTTGGTTTAGATGTGTTTCGGTTGCAATAGAAGTCAATAGTTCTTTGAGCATTTTACGCATGAATTTTTTTTGCATGGCTCCTCCAAACTGATCCGCATAGCCATCGCTGAATACAAACACCATGTCGTTTTTTTGAATGCTATTGACCTGTGTAGTAAATACGTTGTGGGTATTGGCATCGTTGCCAATGCTTTTTTTATCCCCTTTGATTTCGATCAATTGCCCATCTCGAATAATCACAGCATCATTCTGTGCACCTGAAAATTCCAATACCATGTTGTCATAATCTACAGAGCAAAGCGCAATGTCCATTCCATCTTTTATTTGATTCTCATTGTTGGTGTTGAACGCAGAAGCAGCTATTCTGTTAACCTGATTCAAAATTTGTCCAGGCTTGGTATAGACCTTGGTGACATGGTTCAATGCATTGTGGGCTATGAGACTCATGAAAGCTCCCGGTACACCGTGTCCTGTGCAGTCCGCAGCAGCAAATAACTTTTTGTTTCCTTGTTGTTGAAACCAATAAAAATCGCCGGAAACTACATCTTTCGGCAAATAGAGAATGAAATGCTCTGGGAATATTTTTTGAATCGATGCGGTGTCTGGTAGAATAGAATCTTGCAATCGCTTGGCATAAGAGATACTGGATTTTAAATCAGCATAAAGCGATTGAATTTGTTCCTTTTGTTCTTCTGCTGTATTTTTTTGTCGGGTAATTTCTTGCGTTTGTTCAGCCACTTTTTCTTCCATGCGGTGACGGTAAAAGGAAAGGTCGTCTTTCATTCGCAGCAAGGATTTTCCCATTTCATCATCTTTGGAAAGGGGTTCAAATGAAGCTTCTAAGTTTCCTTTTCCTATCTCTGTTGCAAAGTTTTTGGTTCGTTCAAAGTTTTGTTTCAATTTTTCCATGGCAATGCTCATGTCACCAATCTCATCATTGAATTTGGGCAGTTCCTCCTGGCTGTAAATTCCAAATGATAATTTTTTAAGACTTCTTCTTATTTTTCTAACGCGTGAAGTAATGGATTGGCTGGTGAAATAGGCAATGACCATTCCCAGAAAAATGATGATAACACCAAGTACCCCCAAATATCGATAGAGTTTTTGAAATGAATAATCCATGGCATTGCGCTCACTGGAAA
>JBEISW010000282.1:0-3026 GCA_040375215.1 Crocinitomicaceae bacterium
GATTCAACAGAGGGGTACGCTCCTTTTGATTTGACAGTTCATATTGCTACCAATGTAGATAGTTATGAGTGGATTACAGGAGATAGCACGATAACATTACCAGGTAATACCATTGATTTTTTCAATAGTTACTCTTTTTTTGATGAGGGTTATTATAACTCTTATTTTATTGGTGAATTACAGGGATGTTCAGTAATGGATTCGTTGATGATAGAGACCTTTGGAGTAGCTATGTTGGGCTGCGATCTGCCAGTAGGGGAGTGCGATGGAGGAGACATACCCAATATCGTTACGCAAGATGGTGATTTGAAAAATGAAGTCTTCTGGATACCGAATTTGTTTTTAGAATCATTGGATGTTCACATCTTTAATCGTTGGGGAAATGAAGTAGGCAGTATTAATAAACCTGCGCAATACTTTGAAGATAGAAGAGGGCATTGGAATCCAAGTGAAGTGGACAATGGAGTGTATTTTTATACAGCAGTAGGAACGGGATTTGATGGTCTAGTAATTAAACGCAATGGCTCCTTTCACGTCATGAAATAATGAAAAAAATCTGTTTGTTTTTATTGTTGCAAGTTGCTACTCTCGCAGCACTGGCCACTCATATTTTTGGAGGTGAATTGACCTACACCCATCTAGGGGATAATATCTATCAACTGAGATTGGTTGTTTACCGAGATTGTGGTCCATCCAATACAAACGGAACAGGCTTTGATGCCGCGCCCGCCATTGGTATTTACAATTATGGCGGAACATTATTTACAACGGTAACGGCATCATTGTCCAATGCAGTGGTGAGTGAAGTGCCCATTTCATTGAACGATCCATGTTTAGCGGTTCCTGCTGAATTGTGCGTGGAGAAAGCGGTTTACACGGTGAATGTTACTTTGCCTTTTTCTGCGGTAGGTTACACGGTGAGTTATCAGCGCTGCTGTCGGAACAACAGCATTGATAATTTGGTTAATCCCAGCAATGCCGGAATCACTTTGACTACTCGTATCCCAGGAACAGACATGGTGCAGATTCAAAACAATAGTCCAATATTTACCTCGCAGCCTCCTGTAGCCTTGTGCTTGAATTCTGAATTTGTTTATGAAATGGGGGCGACGGATGCGGACGGAGATTCATTGGTTTATTCTTTTTGTGATCCCTACCTAGGAGGAACAACAACTGCTCCTACACCCAATCCCCCAACAGCTCCGCCATATACACCCGTATCATGGTTTGCCGGTTATTCAACCAGTTATCCCATTGCCTCAAGTCCTGCGATGGCCATTAACCCTGTTTCGGGAGTCATCACAGGTGTAGCCAACCAGATTGGTACCTATGCGGTGGCTGTTTGCGTAGCGGAGTACCGAAATGGTATTTTGCTGAACACCATTCGTCGAGATTATCAATTCAATGTAGTGCTTTGCGATCCAACCACAACAGCGGCCATCACTGTTCCTTCATTCACTTCAACATGTTTGGGAAGTACAGTAACATTTAACAACGCTTCATTGAATGCCAATACTTATCATTGGGATTTTGGCGTTGCCGATTCCACCAGCGACACCTCCAATGTCTTTCAGCCTTCGTATATTTTTCCTGAAAGTGGGACCTATACCATCACGTTGATAACCAATCCAGGTTTGGATTGCGCTGATACCACGCAGGTGAATTTCACCGTTTATCCCATTCCTGTGGCCAATGCATTGCCAGTTGATCCTATTTGTGTTGGTGCTTCTTTTCAACTGCAAGCAGAGAATGTAATTGGTGCCAATTTTCAATGGACTGGTCCAATGGCCTATTTTTCCAATCAGCAAAACCCATTGGTTAATACCAACAATTATCTGCAATCCGGAAATTACAGCGTGATTGCCTCTTATCCGGGGTGTTCTTCTGCACCTTCTATTGTTTCTGTCACCGTCAATATTATCCCCAATGCCAATCCATCCAATGGTGGAGCAGCTTGCGTAGGTGGAAATATTCAGTTGATTGGAAATAATACTCAGAATATCAGTTTTGTATGGTCTGGTCCCAATGGTTTTTCTTCAGATATTCAGAGCCCTGTTTTGAATGGTGTAAATGAAAGTTTTGAAGGATATTATTATTTGCAGATTACCCAAAATAATTGTGTGTCACCTTGGGATTCAACTTTCGTTAATGTTCTTCAAGAACCTTTTACCCAAGCGGCCTATCAAGGGCCATTGTGCCAGGGTGATTCATTGGTGCTAAGTTGCGATCCTATCGCAGGAGCGACATACCAATGGTCTGGACCCAATGGATTCTCTTCCAACGAACAAACACCGATTATACCGAATGCCAATTTTGGATTACAGGGAAGCTACAGTGTTGTTGTAGTGTCGGCGTCATGCCCATCATTGGCCTCCGCGGTCAATGTTGTGGTGAATCCTATTCCAACTTTGAATGTCAATCCCATGGATTTGGATTGGTGTGTAGGAGAGACGATTAATTTCAGTGCCAATGCGCCGGCCAATGTCAACTACAATTGGGAAGGACCCAATGGTTTTGTTTCCAATAGTGCACAACCATCACTGGATTTGACTGACATCAATCAAACGGGTGTTTACCTCGTTCAAGTGGAAGCCAATGGTTGCTATTCAACGGTTGAGAATGTTTTACTCAATGTATATCCCATTCCAACAGGTATAATCAATGTAAATTCACCCATTTGTGAGGGAGAAACGTTGACATTTCAGGCCATTGCAAATACTCCTGCTCCTTCAACTTTCCAATGGAACATGTCTAACATTGGATATTCATCCACCAGCAGCAATGATGCTATTGCCAACGCTAATTTGATGATGAATGACAATTTGGAATTGGTCATTACACAAAATGGCTGCACGTCTGAAATGATAAATGCTAACGTAGTTGTTAACCCTATTCCGGTGGTTACCTTTAATGGCGAAACCGTTTATTGTCAGGGAGAGCAAATTGTCATCAACGCCATTGCACAAGTTAATTCCAATTGGACTTGGACAGGGCCATTGGGATTGACAGGCACAGGTGGTGCACTA
>JBEISW010000102.1:0-7429 GCA_040375215.1 Crocinitomicaceae bacterium
AATTCCCAGCAGTGCAAATCCCAGTGCAAGCCAATGATAGAGGGTGTGAATTCATCCATCTTGAAATCGTAACCTGAATTAATGGAGATGGCCCACTTTTTTAAAATGGTAATGTCTCCAACCACCGTCACCGCTTGCACCCATTGAGAGGAATCGCGCTGAGTTGATTTGTCCCACATTTTGGCATAACGCAAATTGTATTTCATGTTCAAGCTCCACGGTGTGCTAAAATCAATTTGTTGTCCATTGTTTGACAATGAGGCAGCTGTATTGTTGGTGTAAAGGTTGGGAACAGGTGCATTGTTTTTGGGTTGATCAGTTTTCTTTTTGGATCCATCACCGCGCATATTGAAACCCAGAGCCAGATTGGCACCCTCCAATCTGGTAAAGCGGTTTTGCGTATTCCAAAGAAATTGATTGATTTCTCTGCCCAAGCTATCTCTGTCATACAAACTATGTGTTGAATTATAGTTCAACGTGATGTTTTGACCAATAGTGGTGAAAGCACTCCATTGCAGATTGCTCCAGTTCAAAGAATCCGCAATTGTATTGTATGAAGTAGATGTTTTAAATCCCTCGATGATTTTCACTTTCTTGTAACTGATTTTTCCCCCTTTGCTTTCTCTTACCTTGGCCTCAATGTTCTGATTGATGGACAAGTTGATATTGGCGGATTCTCTTGTGCTGGAAGGGCGGAATCGCGCAGCGTCAAAGGCGGTGTACCCCACAAATGCACCATCTTCACCATAAGGGCCGTTGAGACTGTAATTGTTCTTTGGTGCATAACTCAACCCAACATTGGGTTGAATGACATGTCTGAATGCTTTGAAGTAACCGGGCTTCCTCAAAACCCAATTGCCATAGATTCTTGAATTGGCAGTGATGCTGGTGTTCCAATTGTTTCCCCAGAGCATTTGATTCAAGGTATCCAGTTTGGTAACTCCTGTCTCTTGATTGAAAACGGGTGCAAGGGTTTGAAAGGCTTGATACAAGGTGAAATTGGCCGCAGGATTGATGGTTGCGTAGGCCCCCAATTTCCAGGAGGTAGATGCGGAAGTATTGTAACGAATGCCGTGAGATGCCTTTTTAAAGAGCGGTGTAATGTTGTTCACATTAAAGTCTGATTCTTTTCCTGAATATAGGCTTTCAGCATTGACCGTTCCAGAAATCCCGATGGGTGATTTAGGGAATATATTCTTGAATAAGTTGATGCGTTGAACATTGAAGGTGGCCGAGGGCAGAGTGACCTGCATGACCTGTGTCTGGGTATTTTGTGTGTGATTGGCTGTCAATGTCAATGAGAAAGGTTTACCTGGAAATGACTTGCTCCATTGCAAAGATGAATTAAATGTGCCAGTCAAATAATCCTGCTGCGATGCATTCAAGTTGTTCCTGAAATTTTGACTCGATCCTAAATTCACATTGGCGCTGAAGGTTTGATCGGGACGTGCTTTGGCATCCTGGTAATGGGTCCAACGCACATTAAAAGTGTGTTGCTGGAAATAGGATGGCAATTCTACCAATCCTAGTTTATTAACGGTTTTTGAAATATTGAAATTGCCTGAATACCGGTATCGTTTTTTGTAGTTGGTGATGTTGCGGACACTCCAAGAACCCCTGGTGTACAAGTCGACCATAATCCTGGTATCCAGATGTTGGTTCACAGGGTAATAGTAACCTAAATTTTGCAGGAAGAATCCGCGCTCTCCGCCATTGCCGTATCCTGGCAATAGAATGCCCGCAGTGCTTTCTTTTTTGTTGGGAAAAAATCCAAAGGGCAATGCCAATGGTACCGGAACCTTTCGGATTTTCATGTAGAAAGGACCTGTGACCACTTTCTCATTGGGAATAACCACGGCCTTGGTGAGATGAAAGTGAAAATGTGGATTGGGGTTGTCACAGGTGGTGAGCATCCCATTGCGGATGTGAATTTTCTCGTTGGTCTGTCTCTTGGAAACCTGCGCGATGAGATAAGCTTCTCCCTCTTGTGTTCTAGAACCATAACTGATACCGCGTTTGGTGTCGAAGTTAAAACCCAAGGAATCGTTTTCAAAAGAGTTGGTGGCGTCTTTGAACAAAGGTCTCCCTATCCAAGTTCCGGCTGAATCTTTGATTCCGCCTGCATAGACGGTTTTTTCCTTGATGCTAAAACGGATTCGGGCAGCCTTGAGCTCTATGTCCTTGTATTGAACAAAAGAACCATCCCCGAAGAGATATATCCAATCATTGGCCAAGTCAAAAATGGTGGAGTCTTTTCCAAAATAATGAACAGTTTCGTCAAAGCCGGCCAATTCCTTTTTCACCACAGTGTCTTTGGGCACTACAGTTGAGTCTTGCTGCGCGAAGCCAGAAAAGGGCATCAAGCTTATCAACATTGCTACGATGAAAATTGAAATATCCCGATGTCTATCTGCGTTGTACAAAAAATACTTTTGTTAGGGTTCTTAATTCTGTTGTAAAAATAGGATGAAGCCATGGAAATCATGAAAACAATTGTGAAACGAAAACAAATTTGGGTTGTTTTGTTGCTCGTCGCTTTTACAGCGATATTTTATGCATTTGTCCCTGCGACAGCACCTACAAAGACTTTTGTCTTGGTTTTGGATGCCGGACACGGTGGCAAGGATCCTGGAAATTTGGGTACAGGCAGGGTGAAAAAAACAGAAAAGGATGTCACCTTGGATGTTGTTTTGGCTGTGGGACAGATGATTGAAAAGAAATATCCCGAGGTCAAGGTCGTGTATACCCGTAATGGAGACACCTTTCCAACCTTGAAAGAAAGGGTCAGTATTGCCAATCGAAACAAAGCTGATTTGTTTATTTCCGTTCATTGCAATGCCAATCCAAACAGCGCTGCATTTGGATCTGAAAGTTTTGTTATGGGATTGCACAAGACGGAGGAAAGTTTGGCAACTGCCATGAAAGAGAACGCATCCATTTTCTTGGAGGACAATCAAGGAAAGGACTACGATGGTTTTGACCCCAGTAATCCGGATACATACATTGCCCTCTCATTGCGTGAGAATGTTTTTCTAGAGCAAAGTGCTGATTTAGCCAAGCATGTTCAAGATTTTTTTAAAACGCAATTGGGAAGGAAGGATAGAGGGGTAAAGCAGGCTGGTTATTATGTAATTTCTTTTACCAATATGCCGAGTATTCTGATAGAATTGGGTTTCTTGACCAATCCCACAGAAGAAGATTACTTGCAAAGTTCAACCGGAAAATCGTCCTTGTCCAATGGCATATTCACTGCGTTTGATAAGTATTTTCAGGGAATGAAGAAAGGACAATCTGCAAAAGAAGTTGCACAAGAGCAAGAGGATAAGGGGAAAGAGATCGAGAAAGAGAGCGGGAAGGAGAATGAAAGCGGGGATAAAGTGCTTGAGCCGTTGAATGCTTCAGAATCCACTCAATCAGAAGAGATTGACGGTGTGATGTGGAGACAGGGGAGTGAGAATGGTATTTGGTTCAAAGTTCAAGTGCATACTTCTCCACAATTGTTGAAAGAGAGTGCCAAGGATTTCAAAGGGTTGAAACGGGTTGAGCATTATATTTACAGCGGACAATACAAGTATACCGTGGGAAGGACTCAGAGTTTCACTGAAGCCAAGTTGGGAATGAAAGCCATGCAGAGCAAAGGATTTACGGATGCATTTATTGTAGCGTTTGAGAATGGAGTTCGTATTGATTTAAAAGAAGCATTGAAAAAGGTTAAATAGATGAAGGTTTCAAGGGAGTTTTGGTTGGGTACATTGGTGATTTTTGTAATTGCCGTGGTGTACTTCGGAATCAATTTTCTCAAGGGTACCAATTTGTTCCAGAAGCACAAGCGTTATTATTCTTTGTATGAGAATGTTGCGGGGATTGCACCATCCAGTCCAGTTGTATTAAATGGCTATAAGATTGGACAAGTAAAAGATGTGCACATTTTTGAAACCGATCAATCCAAGATCGTCATTGAATTGAGCATCAACGATGAACACGTTCGCATTCCCCGAGATTCAGAGTTTCAGATTTATGAGTCAGATTTGTTTGGTGGAAAAGCGGTACGTCTGATTTTGGGAGATAGTTCTTTGTTTGCTGAGAATAAAGACACCCTTAAGGGTTCATTGGCTTTGGGTCTGACAGAATCTTTGAAGCAGGAAATAGAGCCACTTAGGGCAAGAGCAATTGAGTTAATCTCAGGTATTGATTCAGCGATTACTCAATTGAACCATGTATTCAAAGATCCCCGAACCAAGGAAATTCCGGCTATGTTCGTCAATATTCAACGCGCACTGAAGAATGTAGAGAGTTCTACTGCGTCGTTCAGTCAAGTAATGAACCAGGGAGGCCCCCACATCGTAGATATTTTAGCAAGCACTAGAAGCATCGCTGAGAACTTTAAAAACAACAATAGTCGCCTTACCCAGGTCATACAGAATTTTGAGCAAATTTCGGACACCCTGAAGCGCGCGCAATTGGGCGCCACCATTTTAAAGGTTAATGAAGCAGTAACCGGATTGAACCAAGTGGTGACAGACATCAACCAAGGCAAAGGATCCATTGGGGCTTTGATGAAGAGCGATGAGTTGCATGTTAAGTTGAGCAATGCTGCAGAGAGTTTGGATGTGCTGATTGATGATATTCAAAAGAATCCAAAGCGATATCTTTCATTTTCAGTTGTAGGAAGAAAAGAGGAAGAAGGATTCTCCAAGAAGGAGTTGGACGAGATAAGAAAGGAGATCAATAACATTAACTTGGACAAGAAAAAGCAATGATCGGTCAAATCATATTTATCATTTTGTTGAGTGCTGGTGGCTATATGGCTTTCAAGCGTTTTCAGTTTGTGCGTAGAAATATTCTTTTGGGACGCGATGTGAAAATAGAGGGAGAAAGCAGTGAGCGTTGGGGAACATTGATTCGTGTGGCATTGGGACAAGGTAAGATGTTTACACGACCGATTGCGGCTATCTTCCACTTGTTCTTGTATGCTGGATTTGTGATTATCAATATTGAGGTAGTAGAAATCATTTTAGATGGTGTTTTAGGACAACACCGCTTGTTTCATGGCATCGGTCCAATTTACAATTGGCTCATGGCCTCTTTTGAAGTGTTGGCATTCCTTGTAATCCTAGGCTGTGTGGTTTTTTTATACAGAAGGAACGTGGCCAAGCTTCCTCGTTTTCATTGGAGAGAGATGACCAAATGGCCCAAGTCTGATGCCAACATCATCCTGTTTACAGAGATTGCATTGATGTCGGCATTCTTAAAGATGAATGCCGCTGAGAGTATTTTGGCAGCTCGTGGAATTGAGCACTATGTTAATTTGGGAACATTGCCCATTAGTCAGTTTGTAACACCCTTCATGGATGGTTACAGTGATGGCATGTTGATTTTTGTAGAAAGATTTTGTTGGTGGTTTCACATCATAGGAATCTTGGCCTTTATTGTTTATTTAAGTTATTCCAAGCACTTGCACATTTTGTTGGCATTCCCCAATGCCTATTACAGCAAGTTGCGACCAGCTGGAGCTTTGGACAACATGAGCAATGTGACCAATGAAGTGAAATTGATGATGGATCCGTCTGCACAAGTTACAGAGGATCCATTGGCTCCAAAAAAGTTTGGTGCTAAAGATGTGGCTGATTTGAGTTGGGTGCAATTGCTCAATGCATACAGCTGCACAGAGTGTGGAAGGTGCACCTCACAATGTCCCGCTAATCAAACGGGCAAGTTATTGAGTCCCCGAAAAATCATGATGGATACGCGTGACAGAATGGAGGAAGTGGGAAGATGCATAGATGCTGGTGTCTCTTATGACAACAAAAGTTTATTGGGTGATTACATTACTTTCGAAGAGTTGTGGGCCTGCACGTCTTGCAATGCTTGCACAGAGGCTTGTCCGATTAACATCAATCCTTTGGAGATCATCATTGATTTGAGAAGATACTTGATGATGGAAGAGTCGCAATCACCAGAGAGCATTACTACCATGTTGACCAACATTGAAAACAATGGGGCACCTTGGGCATTTGCGCAAGCGGACAGAGGCAATTGGACACAAGAATAAAGTTATGGCAGAATTTCAAGTTAGAACAATGGCCGATTGCATGGCCGCAGGAGAAACGCCCGAGGTGTTGTTTTGGGTAGGATGCGCAGGTAGTTTTGATGACCGTGCCAAGAAAATCACCAAAGCTATCGCCAAGATTTTACACAAAGCCAATGTGAGCTTTGCCATATTGGGAAGCGAAGAAAGTTGCACTGGTGATCCTGCCAAGCGCGCCGGAAATGAGTTTTTGTTTCAGATGATGGCGATGCAGAACATAGAGGTGATGAATGCGTATGAAGTGAAGAAGATTGTAACGGGCTGTCCGCATTGCTTCAATACCTTGAAAAATGAGTATCCTGCATTGGGTGGAAATTATGAGGTCATGCACCATACGCAGTTGATACAAGATTTGATCGCAGAAGGAAAATTGAGCATAGAAGGGGGAGAGTTCAAAGGAAAGAAAATTACTTTTCATGATCCCTGTTATTTGGGACGCGGCAACGGAGAATATGAAGCACCTCGTGCATTGATTCAAAAGCTGGATGCAGAGTTGGTTGAGATGAAGCGATGTAAGACCAATGGATTGTGCTGCGGTGCAGGAGGTGCACAAATGTTCAAGGAGGCGGAGAAGGGAAACAAAGAGGTGAACATTGAACGCACAGAGGATGCATTGGCCATACAACCCAATGTTATTGCTACGGGATGTCCATTTTGCAATACCATGATGACTGACGGAGTCAAACATTTCGAGCAAGAGCATGTGATCGCGGTGAAGGATATCGCTGAGTTGATTGCAGAGGCAGGGGAGTTGTAGGAGTAAACTAAAAAGCATAGCTTTGCTCTGTGTTACAGAACAAACAAGATATTATTCTTTCAATCAATCAAATTGCATGTAAGTATCCATTGCAATCCGTCTCTTTATTTGGTTCTATTAACACCGATGCATTTTCAGAATCAAGTGATATTGATATCGTAGTAAAATTCGATGAAGAAATTGATCCATTGGTTAGAGGGGAATGTATGCTAGATTTTCAAATTGAATTAGAAGACAAGTTGGAACGTAGGGTAGATATCTTGAATCATGCATATGTCTTGAATCCCATTATGAAATCAGTGGTAAAAGAAGCTGTTGTGATTTATGGAAAATAAAATTCAGAAGTACTTGTTGGATATCAACGAGGCCATAAATAGAATTGAATTTTATTTTCTGAATTGTGAAGAATTTAAGGAATATGAGTTGAACCCAATGTTGCAAGATGCAACAGAGAGGAATCTTGAAATTATTGGTGAAGCGATGAATAAAATTTTGGCAATAGAACCCGAAATTATAATTTCCGATAGCCGAAAAATTGTGAATACCCGGAACAAGCTTATACATGGATATGATTCTATTGATAA
>JBEISW010000217.1:0-4119 GCA_040375215.1 Crocinitomicaceae bacterium
CACTGTATTTAGCAGCTTTCTTAAATAGGTTAAGAAAACCATATGATCGTTGCTGATGGGCATGTGCCATGGCGATACTGATGGATACCAAAATCAATAGCATATGCAATAGCACTCCCCATTTGCTTCCGATACTGGCTTCGAAGCCGGTTATCTCTCCAATAAGCACTCGAATTCCAAGCCACAAGCCAGCTAGAAGAATGACAATGTTGATATTGCCAAAAAGTTTACGCATTCATTGAAATTAAAAACTCCTCGTTGTTTCGAGATTTCTCGATTCGGTCCTTCACGAACTCCATTGCCTCAACAGGGTTCATATCCGCCAAGTGTCGTCTTAAAATCCACATGCGTTGAAGTACATCTTTGTCGTGCAAGAGATCTTCTCTTCTTGTTCCCGATGAGAGAATATCAATAGCTGGATAAATTCGACGATTGGAAATTTTTCGATCCAATTGCAATTCCATATTACCTGTTCCTTTGAATTCTTCAAAGATTACTTCATCCATTTTTGAACCTGTATCTACCAATGCTGTTGCTATAATTGACAACGAACCTCCGTTTTCAATTTTGCGCGCGGCACCAAAAAATCTTTTTGGTTTTTCCAATGCGTTGGCCTCAACACCACCACTCAATACTTTACCGCTAGATGGAGCAACTGTGTTGTAAGCCCGCGCCAAACGAGTGATTGAATCCAATAGGATGCACACATCATGTCCGCATTCCACCAAACGTTTTGCTTTTTCAAGGACGATATTGGCAATTTTAACGTGACGCTCTGCGGGTTCATCAAAGGTAGATGCAACCACTTCGCCTTTGACACTTCGCTTCATGTCAGTCACCTCCTCAGGTCGCTCATCGATCAACAAAACCATCAAGTACACTTCAGGATGATTCTGAGCAATGGCGTTGGCCACATCTTTCAATAGGGTGGTTTTTCCTGTTTTGGGTTGTGATACAATCATCCCTCTTTGCCCTTTTCCGATGGGGGAGAAGAGGTCCATGATGCGCATGGAGATATTATTGTTGTTATCTGCTAATTTAAAACGCTCATTGGGGAACAATGGCGTCAAGAATTTGAATGGAACGCGATCTCTAACCCAACTTGGTTCACGGCCATTGATCATTTCTACGCTGATCAATGGAAAATATTTTTCGCCTTCTCTAGGAGGACGAACAGCACCTCTGACTGTGTCTCCTGTCAGCAAACCAAACGTTTTAATTTGTTGTTGGCTTACATAAACATCATCAGGTGAGTTCAAATAGTTGAAATCAGAAGACCGAAGAAAACCAAATCCATCAGGCATCATTTCCAATACACCTTCGGCAATGACCAATCCGTCAAAGTTGTAACCGTGTTCGTCAGGTTGACCTCTCTTTGATCGATCTGGACGAGCTACGTTGTTTTGTGATACAACTTCATTGTTTCCCTCAGGTTTTTGATGCACGCGAGGTGAATCTGTTCCAGTTGGGTTTTGTTGATGTTGATGTTGTGGCTTATTGGGTTGATCAAAACGCTTGTTTCTTTGAAAGTCATCGCGGTGTTCACGCTGCGGTCTGTCTTGATTCCCAAGGCGATCATGATGTTGTTGACGATCTTCACGTGGCTGATGTTGTTGTGGATGGTGAGGTCTATTCTCTTGCGCTGGTTGCACGGGAGTTTCTGCTTTGGGTAATGCTGTTGCCGCTGGATTTGCATTGGAAGGAACTGCGGGAGATTCATCAGATAGGCTTCCTGCCAATTCTAGCGGCAATTCAACAGTTGCTTCTTTCTTGATTCGCTCTCTCTTTCGCTTATTGCTATCTTCTGAATTTTCAGCAAGAGGAGTGGCTGCTGGAGCAGTACCAGGAACTGAAACTTGTGATGTGTTTTGGGTATCTATGATCTTGAATACAAGATCTTGTTTTTTTAATTTGTCTGACTGAGTGATGTTTAATTTATCTGCGATCTCACGCAACTCAACAACTTTCATCGCGTTTAGCGAAACAATATCGTACATGTAATGTGGAATTTGATTTTTTGAATTTGTCCGAATGGACGTTGCAATTGTACAACCAATTTTTGAATCTCCAACTTTTTTTTTCAATTATATTTGACACCATGATACAACGTATTCAATCCTTACAATGGCTGGGTGCCATTATTGCTATGGGCCTTCAAATATGGATCAATCAATGGATGGTGAGTAAGAGTATTCACTGGATTTTGATGTTGCCCATTGGAATGTTGTGCTTTGTGATTTTTGATTTCAACAATCGCAAACGTCAAATCAAATGGTCTAAGATTTCATTGGTAACCATGCTGATTTGCACCATCATCATTGAGTCCATGATCAGAGGATATTGGAATGATAAAACTCGAGTGTATTATTCAGTGCCTATCGCAGCGTTTGCTTTGACCTATTTGGCTATGCGCAATGTGATGAAAGATGAAGCCAAGGTGAGATCAGTGGATCGAATCAGATAATTATTCCCGATTTGCATTTTCTGATTTGTCGTAAGCAGCAATAATTTTTCTCACCAATTTGTGGCGAATGACGTCTTGTTCGTCTAACTCAACGATTGCAATGTCGGGGGTGTTTCTTAAAATATGCACGGCATGCATCAATCCACTTTTCTGACTTTTGGGTAAATCAATTTGCGTGGCATCTCCAGTAATAATGAATTTGGCATTCTGCCCCATGCGTGTAAGAAACATTTTCATTTGCGCTACTGTTGCATTTTGCGCTTCATCTAAAATAACAAAAGCCTTGTCCAAGGTTCTGCCGCGCATGAAAGCCAGTGGTGCGATTTCTATGACATTTTTCTCCATGTACTCTGCCAGCTTCTCATAAGGAATCATGTCCATTAAGGCATCGTACAGGGGTTGCAAATAGGGATCTAATTTTTCCTTTAAGTCTCCTGGTAAGAAGCCTAGATTTTCCCCAGCCTCTACAGCGGGTCTTGTCAGAATGATGCGTTTGATTTGTTTGTCCTTTAAAGCTCTCACTGCTAGGGCTACCGCGGTGTACGTCTTTCCAGTGCCGGCAGGACCAATGGCGAAAATCATGTCGTTGTTGTCACAAGCTTCTACCATTCTGTGTTGGTTAGGAGACTTGGCCACCACCTTGTGTCCACCAGGGCCATATACCAGCACATTGTCTTTGCCGTTTTCTACTTTAACCTCTTTTTCCCCGGCAAGAATGAGTTCCAATTGTTGCATGCTTAACGATTGGTATTTTTCAATGTGCCAGAAGAGAAGCGTGAGCATGTCATCCATTGCAGCGACATCTTCCACACTTCCGTGAAGTTTTAGGAAATTGCCTCTTGATACAACTTTGCATTTTGGGAATTTGGATAATATCAGTTTGAACTTGATATTGTTGGGGCCAAAAAACTCAATGGGGTCAATGGCGGGTAGGTAAATTTCTTTCTCGATCAAATCGCTTTGCTTTGTAGCGAATGTAAAAAGATTTTTTATTCAAAACGTAAATCATTCGGGATGAAATGATATATTCGAACAACTAAACTTTTAACTATGAAAAAACTTTACACTTCAATGGCTGTATTGGTCATTTCAATCGGGTTGAATGCCCAGGTTACGATTTTTGAAGACAACTTTGATGCCTATACAGTAGGAGATGGTGTTGTAGCTTCCAATCCACTTTGGAGCAATTGGTCCAATACTGGTAATTCTGACGGAACGGTTTCTGCGGATTATTCAAGTTCACCATCCAACAGCGCATTTATCAATGGTCAAGCCACAGACTTGGTTTTACCTATTGGACCCTATACTACAGGCAAGTATATCATCTCCTTCAACATGATGATTCCATCTGGAAGCACTGGGGCTTATTTTAATGGAATGCACACTTGGTCTGCTAGCTCAACGGCTCATGAGTGGGCTTTTGATGTGTTTTTTGATGGGGCAGGTGCAGTGTCCTATAGATTGGGAGGAACAAACACACCATCTTCATTGACCTACACCTTGGACCAGTGGTTCAACTTTAGAATCCTGGTGGATTTGGATAATGATTCCGTTTCGGCTAAAATGAACAATGAGGTCTTATTTACTGGACAATGGTCCATTAACAACAATAGCGGAACAGCAGGGCTAAACCAGTTAAATGCCATTGACTTTTA
>JBEISW010000360.1:0-1864 GCA_040375215.1 Crocinitomicaceae bacterium
GCATTTTTTAGTTCTAATGCGTATTTTACAGTTGCGTCACATTGAAGCTTCATTGGTTTTCTTAGGCGGTTGATATAAAGCCCTGCAATAGTGCTAGCTTCTGAAAAAACTTTGGTTTCACCTTTTACCATAGATGCCAAGATGTACACTTCCTCTTTGTTAAGTCCCACTTCCTTCAATTTCTCTAATCTCTCTGATGTCCAGAAATCCAAGTAGAATTGATGGAATCTCCGGGCAATTTTCTCTGGCTGCTCGCCATAGGTAAAGGCATAAGTGTCGGCAAAGAAATAGGTGGTGCGAAAATTGGCGTTTGATTCAGGATATTCAGCATGAAAAACGCTGTCGAATGCCCATTGATATTTTGAGGCTTCTTGACCCAATTCTTGACTTAAGATTTGAAACAAAGAGTCTGATTGATTGGCATTGTCTATTCTAATCAGAATGTCAAGTTGCTCTTTTCTTCTCAACATATGAATCACATCAATGGGAGACATATCAGAATTGATTTTATATTTACCTGCAGGCACATGGTGCAATCTTTTTAGCGCACACCCTGCCAGAAATGACTGTTTCCAAAATGAGTCGAAGGGCCATTGGTCGGCAATTTCAGAAGGTTTAGATTCTTCCGAGAGAGAAAATATTATTTCTGTTTCGGATTGTTTATACCACAATCCAAAAGCAAGTGCCGCAGAGAATCCCAGGATAATAATGGTTGTGAAAATGACTATTTTCTTCATAACTCTAGGCTCTTTTTGTAGCGATAAACTTTTTTATCTCGATAATTTTCTGATTGCACTTTTTGATACCCCAACTTCTCAAATAACTTTTGGGAAGCAGTATTGTTTGGATGGATGATACAATGAAAATGTTGGACACCATATTTCATGTTCATTGCGGAGTGAACAATTTTTAATGCTTCGGTGGCAAATCCTTTTTTCCTTAATTCAATATTGGGCAATGCTATGCCAATTCCAATAGACCGTTGATCAGGATCCCAATGAAACAAATCAACCATTCCAATTGGCTCTGAAGAATTTTCAATGATCCAGCGTTCTTGATTTGCAGTTTTCATTGAATTTTGTTCCACAAGAAATGAAGAAATATCTTCTTTTGTAAATGGTCCGGGTTCATCCGTCACCTCCCAAAGCAATGGATTGTTTTCCCATTGTAAAATAACATCGCAGTCTCTGGTTGTAGCCTTGCGAATGGTAATCATGGAAATTGATTCAAGCTCAGTTTGACCAAAGTGCAAGCATCTTCCCATTCAATATTATTATCGTTCAATATTTGCTGAAACATGGGGTTTTCCGTTCCCGGGTTAAAGATGACTTTTAATGGATGCAATAGTATGATGTCTTGTATAAACGCATCTTGATTTTTAGGCCCTAAGTAAAGTGTGATAACAACATCATCATTGATAAGAGGTATTACAGGCTGTATCTCATGGTTTAGTACGGTTTTATTTTTTAATCCCACTAGTACCACGTTGAACCTTTTCTTTAAAAGTACTTCAGTGGCCCGATAACTGTATCGCTCAGGATTGTCAGAAGCTCCAATAATTACAACCTGCACAAGTTTATGGTTTTGTGTTATTTTTGTTCCATGTCATCAATAACAAAATTAAGCATATTAGTCGGTGCGCTCATGTTGTTTTTCAGTTCATGTATTGTGAACAGAGATTTTATGCTTCAGACAGATGAGGATTTCCCCTACAAGAGTCCTCAGATTGATTCTGTGACTAGGGAGCAGCGAATTAACACTACATCAGTTATTAAGTTAATGTTACTATCGCGAAATGGAGATGTGATATTTGAGGCATTGGTAAATATGGAAGGTGCCAGCCAGTTATCACAGAACACTCAGA